>JAFDYP010000481.1 GCA_018267355.1 Bacteroidota bacterium | reverse complement strand
ATGCTTTGCTTTTAACCCAGTTCTTTTTGGGAGCGTTATACCTCTCTTTAGTAGTAAAGTTTGAAAAAACATAAGCGCTGAGAGAGCTATCATAAACTATGACCACATCATCTCCTCTGGCATACGATCCATGGCCCTTATCCAGCCACAGATAGGCGCTTTCGTATCCTGATATCATGAGCGTATCGATCCGTGCACCATTTATAAATACAGGTTGAGCGCCTGCACAGAGACTGATCAAAGTGATAAGAATAAACAAGTATCGTTTCATATCTCTTGTTTTAACTGCGTTCGACAGAGGCATCAGTCATCTCCGCCAGCACCACCCGCACCTCATCCAGTGAGTGGTACAGCTGCTCAAAGCTATCTACGATAAAGTAAGTATCCTGCATGATATCGTTTCTGTACGGTGTAGACATGATCGCACGCACATCATAGTCGCGGCGCGTGCAGTCGCCCACCATGCAGCGCAGCGTCTCGCCCCTGCTGCTCATGATGCCCGCACCGTAGATCCGCAGCGTGCCGTCGGCCTGCCGCATCAGCCCAAACTCTATCGTAAACCAGTAGAACCGGCCGATCAGCTCCAGCGCCTCTTCATCATCTGCATGCTCCATGGCCAGCTCACCAAGGCCGGTGAGGAAGCGGCAATAGTCAGGATCACTCAGCAGCGGTATATGCGCAAAGACATCGTGAAACATATCCGGCTCCTCTATATAGTCGAGCTGTGCCATGGTCCGCACCCAGCACGTAGCTGTAAATTTTTTCTCCGCCAGGAAGCCAAAGAACTCTCGCGCAGGACTGATACACGGCACCACATGGATACCCCAGCCCGTGCGCGCTGCCAGTATCTCATTCACCCGCGCAAAGTCCGGTATCGCATCGCCGTTAAACTCCACCGTATCTACCGCCCGCAGATAGGCATCGCAGGCATACTGACGGAGCTGCGGCATCTGCCGATCATAGAGCGTCTTCCATACCAGAAAGTCCTCTGCCGTGTAGTCATTGTAGATCTGCTGTGTCGGTCGTTTCATTGTCATTTGCTTTTTGAGTAAAATAAAAATGCCGCTCTCTGTGAGGGCGGCATCGTGTGATATATTTGAGTCTCGCTCAGTTCATTACCATACGCCTCCGCCGGAGCAGCCGTTGTAATAGTAGTAATATGCGCGATTGATCAGTTTCATATCCTGAATATAGCAGTACCCTTTTAGAAATACAAACACTCCTACGCATTTTTATCATTTACATATTAAATACTACAAAATCATGACAGAACTTATTGGATTAAAGTCTTCCTTCAGGGAGGTTTGGAGGGTTGCGCTCACGGGCAATGTCACTGGCCTCTTGCCCCTTATTTTGCTACCCCATCTATTGCCCTCGCCCCACGTCCTTCGCCCTCGCCCTCACCCCCACATTCTGCCGCTTAGCCTAATAACGGCTACGCCTCAGCAGCATTCCTATTGCCTTCAGCAGCAGATATATTAGATTTGAGCGTTATCACATTGATTGGCTTAAACCTCAAACCCGCCTATTAGTCAAACCTATACCCATTCTGACCAGCGCTCATTTGTGCATGGTTTTTGCTTTGTCCTAAAAGGTTTTGATGCAGTGGCATAGACTCTTTTTACTTTTTCTGACTGTGATGGGCATGACGGGTGCCTCCGCACAGCGCACCTCTGTGTCCGGCCGTGTAGTGGATAAGAAGACCGGGCAGCCCATAGAGTTTGCCATCGTACGGTTCAAGGGGAGCACGGAGGGCGTGATCACTGATTCTGCAGGTGCCTTCTCCATCAGCGCTGTAGTCGCCCCTGCGGCTGTGGAGGTCTCGCTCATAGGCTACCGCGCGCTGGAGTACCCCATCAGGCCGGGCATTGCCAACCGTGTCACGATCCAGCTGGCACCGGATAACATCGAGTTGAATGAGGTCATCATCAAGCCTAAGAAACGTAAGCGGGTGATAGATACCACGGCCTTGCTTATCTACCACCATGT
This sequence comes from Bacteroidota bacterium, assembly GCA_018267355.1. Taxonomy (GTDB): domain Bacteria; phylum Bacteroidota; class Bacteroidia; order Chitinophagales; family LD1; genus UBA1941. Next base: position 1,873 of record JAFDYP010000481.1, on the reverse strand, counting down.
GGTGGAGGCCCGCCCGCACAACAGGCCTACTAACATTCAGAGCTATTACTTTGAGGAGTACAACAAGATAGACTACTCCCTGCTGGATGTACCCAGGAAGTTTATCAACCGCAAGTTCTTCCGTCCGTTCGGTTTCTTCTTTGAGAAAAAGGATACACTGCCCAATGGCGAAGAATACATCCCCCTGCTGGTGCAGGAGGAATACGCCGAAGAGTACTACCGCGAGCAGCCCAGAAAGAAAAGCCGCATCATCCACTACAAGCGCATCTCCGGCGTCAAGGCTCCCAATCTGGTACGCCTGCTCAGCAAGCAGTTTGAGACGGTAGATGTCTATAGCGATGTCTACATCCTATTCTACCTGTCTTTCACGTCTCCATTCTCTCCTTCTGCGCGCGCTGCTTATGACTATCACGTGCTGGACACTGCGCGCATAGAGGGGCGCACCAGCTACAAGCTGAACTTCGTAGGCCGCAATCCCAACGACGTGACTATGAAGGGCTACGCCTGGATAGACTCTGCCACCTGGGCTATCAAGTATATCCATATGAAGCCTAATGAGAATGCTAACCTCAACTTCATGCGCGACTACGAGATCGCGCAGACTTTCCAGCAGGTCAATGACAGCAGCTGGCTCATGATACGCGAGAGCGTGCAGGGCGAGGGCAATCTGGTAAAGAGCATGAAGAAACTATCTGTACTGCTGCAGAAGACACTCACGCGCCGTAACGTACAGACCGATATCCGCATACCTGACTCTATAGCCCATGTACCGGATCAGATAGTAGATGCAGATGCCTACAAAAAGAAATTTACCTATCTCGACACGATCAGGTTTGACTCACTCACCGTGCAGGAGCATCATGTCTATCACAATTTTGATACACTGCACACAGTGCCTAAATACAAACAACTAAAGTGGCTCTACTCCCTCTTTACTACTGCCAATTTCAAAGCAGGCCCGATCGAGTTTGGCCGTATCTACAAGATGGTAAGCCGCAATGCTGTGGAGGACTACCGCCTGCGCCTGGGTGTAAGGACCAATTATGACTTTAGCAGCAAGATGCTCCTGAGTGGCTACACGGCCTACGGCACCAAGGATAAAACATGGAAGTACGAGGGTGATGCCCGCTTCCTCCTGCCCAGCAAATACGATCGCTGGCATGCTATTGAGTTTGAGTATAAAAAAGACATGACCATCATAGGCCAGGAGAATGTGAACCTGTCATTTGACAATATCACCACTCTCTTCAGCTCCGCTGCCAATCTGGACCAGGTGGTCAAAGTGCGCGAGGTCAATATCCTGTACGAGCGGGATTGGTTTAAAGGGCTATCGAGCAATATCGGCTTTACTACCAAGAAATATTTCTCGCTGCCCGGTATTTTTGACTTCAAACGCCCCGACTATACCGGCACTACCTACACCCCGCAGAATGTACATAACACTGAGTTCTCTGCCGACCTGCGCTACTGCAAGACTGAGCAGTACTTTGATGGCTATACCTATCGGTACTGGGTCACTACCAAGGCGCCCGCTATCACGCTGAAACTAGCAGTAGGCGTGCGCGATCTATTTCACGGCGACTACAACTATCAGAAGATACAAGCGCAGTTTTATCAGCGCGCGCAGTACCCTGTGCTCGGCCATGCCAATATCACTATCCGCGCGGGCTACATCTTTGGCGATGCACCGTATCCGGTGGCCTATCTGCCATCCAGCAATATCGGCTTCATACGTGATGACTACAGCTTTCAGCTCACCCGTCCCTTTGAGTTTGTGAGTGACAAGTACCTACAGATATGGTATGAGCATTACTTTGACGGCCTGCTCTTCAACCGTATCCCCTATATCAAGCGCTTCCACCTCCGCGAGTTT
>JAFDYP010000480.1 GCA_018267355.1 Bacteroidota bacterium | reverse complement strand
GCGTAGTACTTGCTTTTGGTAGTGAAAAGGTTGATACCCTTGAGGAAATAGAATCCAAAAATGAAAATGATAACAGTAATAAGAGAAAACAGGCCTACCTTTGTTTGATTGTTCACTATCGGTATTTTAACCAAAAATATTGATTTGAGCCGGAAATCAAAATAGCACAGGGCTGCGGCCTCCCAGATACTACTATCAGATGTCAAGTGATCATATATCAGATAAATTACTACCGGAGCGGCTCGTGCTCTTTGACGGGGTGTGCAATCTCTGCAATGCATCGGTGCAGTTTGTGATCAGGCATGATCCTGAGGGGCGGTTTCGATTCGCTGCGCTGCAGTCTGAGGTAGGGCAGGAGGTGCTACGGGCGCATGGCTTAGCTGCTGATCAGCTATTTGATTCCTTTGTCTATCTGCGGGAGGGGCAGCTCTATCAGCGCTCTGCAGCAGCACTCTATCTGCTGCGCGATCTGGGTGGTATCTGGCGGTTGCTGTATGCCTTTGTCATCATACCAAGGCCTGTGCGTGATGCTGTGTATGATGTGGTGGCAAAATACAGGTACAAATGGTTTGGCAAAAGGGATAGCTGTATGGTGCCGACTGCGGAGCTGAGAGGGAGGTTTTTATAGCTTGTCGTTTGCGTAGGGCGCTGCCCTACGCTAGAGGTGTGTCGCCCCTTCGGGGCTGGATATTCGCGTTGCAAACGCTTGTCAGAGGAGTCACGCGATGCAATCGCGCGACTGTGCAGGTCACGCGATGCAATCGCTCGCCAGTTGTGGGTTTCTATAACGAAAGCCGTAGGGCGATGCCCTACGCTAGAGGCGTGTCGCCCCTTTGGGGCTTAATATACTGCAGTAGCAATTACTATGGATGCTTGGCGCCAATCTCACGGGTGTGGGCTGCTGTCTGGCGCTCGTTATTGATGTAGCATATGATAAAGGCCGCAGGGAAACCCTTGGCTTTTGCTTTAGCGAGTATCTTCTCGGCCTCTTTGTAGTGGGTAGTCTGGCCTGCCATGTAGCGCACCACGCCGTCGCCTATTTCTTCCCTATTGATCAGGCCAAAGGCACTGACCAGTTCGTCATAGTTGGCCGGGGGCTTGTGCGCTGCTACGATCTGCACGGTGAAGATGACATTGTCATTGTCCGTAGCCAGTGCATCACTCTTGCTCACCGGTGCTGTTTCTTTCTTTGCTGTGGCGGTTTCCTTCTTGGGCGCTTCTTTCTTAGCTGCTGCCGGAGCTGTTTCTTTTTTGGCTGGAGTAGCCTTCGCAGTAGTAGTTTTCGAAGTAGTAGCCGGTTGCTCTTTTTTAGCTGCTGTGGCAGCGGTCTCTTTGACCACCTGCTTTGCTTCCTTAGGAGGAGCAGGCTGGATGGTATCAGTCTTTGCCTTGGCAGTAGTGCTCTGAGCAGTAGCTTTGGGTGCTGCGGTTTTGACCTCTGTGGTCACTCTGCGTATGGTATCTGCTGCCGGCTTTATGGTCTTGGTAGTAGTGACGATGACAGGTTTAGGTTCTTCCTTTTTAGCCGTGGTGGCGACCTGTGTATTTTGAGGCGCAGTCTTGCGAGGATCTGTAGTAGTGGCAGGCTTCACAGTATCTTTGAGTACCGGTTTGGCCACCTGGTCTATGCGTGCGAAATTACCGGAAGCTTTTTCCTCGCGAAATACCTGAGGTGCGGGCGCTATGTCTGAGGTGTCCGGCGCCCAGGCGTCCTCTTTCTTAGCCTCGGGATGGTTTTGGGCGGTGGTAGACGCCGGCTGTGGTTTTGCTTCGGCCGGCTGCGCTGGCTGAGACTTTGCCTCTGCTACCGGCTCCGGATTTGCTTTTGCTACCGCTGCTGGCGGTGACTTTGCCGGATTTGCTGCTTGTGCCTTTGGGGCGGATGGCTGCATGCCTGTCAGGACTGGTTCCTCCTTTTTTTTTTCGGGGGCAGGTGTGGCTTTGGCCACTTCCTCTACGGTGTCCTTATTGCCCTCTATCTGATTTTTGTAGGAGCGGAAGGCTTTGAAGATAGCCGTGGCGATATTGCTCTGGCCTGCATCACCGGCCAGGTACTGCTCCTCTGTAGGATTGGATATAAATCCTATCTCTGCCAGCAGCGACGGCATGGCTGTCTTGTAGAGTACCCAGAAACCTGCCTGCTTCACCCCGCGGCTCTTGCGCTTGGCCAGTACGGCGAGCTCATCTTCTATCTTGGAGGCTATGAGGATGCTCTGATCGAGAAAGGCATTCTGCTTCATGCTCATGATGATGTGGCCCTCCGGAGAGTTTGGGTCAAACTCATACTTGGCGTTCTTATTGGTCTCGAGGTCTATTACCGCGTTCTCGCGCTTGGCTATCTCCAGGTTGTCATCTGTACGGTGGAGGCCGAGTACGTAGGTGCTGGTGCCATAGGCCTCATGATTAGTAGCAGAGTTGAGGTGGATGCAGATGAAAAGGTCTGCCTTGGCCTTATTGGCCATATCGGCGCGGTCTGCCAGAGAGACAAACTTGTCAGTAGTACGTGTGTAGATGATCTTGACATCCGGGAAAGCCTCTTTGATCATTTCCCCAAACTTCAGCGATACACCAAGCGCCAGATCAGCCTCATGATGGCCTCCGGGGCCTATAGCGCCGGGGTCCATGCCCCCATGGCCGGGGTCAATGACCAAAGTGCGCACCGCAGTGCCCTGCTGTCCGGGTCCGACGGCAAATGCAAAAGACGTTAAACAAAAGAGTGCCAATAATGAAACTAAGCGAATCACGTTTTGATTTTTATTTTTGGCTCATCCAAAATATCACCAGCAAAGTAGGTCAAATATTCTAGCACAGGCTCACATACCGTTCATTAGTAGTCCTCAGTGGCTACGACAGTGTCTTTTTTTGTGTACTCTCATTTTCATGTGTGCCGCTACTG
>JAFDYP010000047.1 GCA_018267355.1 Bacteroidota bacterium | reverse complement strand
TTTTAGCGTTTCCTGAAATGTAGTATCCATGCGGGTTTCAGTATGAAATTTAGAATCATTCTAAGCTCAGTTCCCGCAAAAAGAAAAGCGCAGATATGATCACGTCTGCGCTTTTCTTTGTCAAACAATGTTTTCGATTAATGTTGTATTGTGACCTGCTTAGTTACTGATCCTATCGCGGTTTTGATCTGTACGCTGTAGATCGCGGCTGCCCAGGAGGAGGCATCCAGCGTGAGGTGTACTTCTTTTTCACCTGCGAAAGTATGAGTAGTCACTACGCGGCCTATCATATCCCTGACCTCTACGGTGCCATCTGATGGTGCCGGCAGAGTGGCTGATACGTTTACACTCGTATTGGCCGGATTTGGGTAGATACTCAGTGTGGTCAATGCACTCATATCGCTGATGCCTGTATATACGCTGACTGTGGCTATCGCAGTGGTCATACAGCCATTGCCATCTGTCACGGTCACCGTATATGTGCCGGCGGCAAGATTGGTAGCTGTAACGGTCGTCTGGGTGGGATTAGTACTCCACTGATATGTGAGTGTTCCCGTACCTCCAAACGCGCTCACCGTAGCAGTACCATCTGACTGGCCCGTATGCGCCTGAGTGACAGATGTAGTGGCCTGCACTGCGGCTGAAGGCTCTGTGATATGTACGCTATCTATTGCCACGCAGCCATTCGCATCCGTTACCGTTGCCACATATGTACCTGCAGCCACATTACTTATAGCAGGACCTGCTGTACTGTTGCTCCACAGATAGGAGAGGATGCCGGTACCACCGGTAGCGGTCACAGTAGCGGCTCCGGTACTACCTGCTCCACGGCACAGGATATTGGATATCTGGTTTTGTGTGGTGATGGCTGCCGGTTGCGTGATAGTGACTACGTCGGTCTTTGAGCAGTTGTTAGCGTCGGTAACGGTCAGGTGGTAAGTGCCGGCTGAGAGGCCTGTTAGACTGGCTATAGCCGGGCTCCATTGGTAGCTGAGCGCTCCTGTGCCGCCTTGAGCCTGCAGTGATATACTACCTCCGGCAGCACCGTAGCAGAGGGGAGCTGTGGCAGACAGTATATCAGTAATAGCAGCGGGCTCTGTGATGGTCACAGAGTCTACTCTTGAGCAGCCATTGCCATCTGTCACATTGACTACATAGAGACCGGCAGTCAGCGTCGTCTGTGATGCGCCCGTCAGGCCACCAGGCCACGCGTAGGTATAACTACCCGGAGTGACACTAGGAGTGATGGTGGCTGTGCCGTTATTGCCGCCATGGCAGGATACTGCACCGGCAGTATGTGTGAGTGTAAACGAGGCCGGACTACTCACATTCACACCTTGTATACTGGTGCATTGGTTGGCGTCAGTCACAGTCACAGTGTAGTTTCCGGCAGCGAGATTAGTGGCTGTAGCTGTAGTCGCGCCGCTGGTCCAGTGATACGAGAGTGTGCCTGTGCCTCCCGTAGCAGTGGCAGTAGCGCTGCCATTACTTTGGCCACAAGATGCCGCCGCACTTGAGACTTGTACACTGATAGCTGATGGCTGTGTGATGGTAGCACTGCGTGTGGCCGTACAGCTATGTGTGTCAGTAATGGTCACAGTGTAGGTGCCCGCAGGCAGGTTATTACGGTTTTGCGTAGTGATGCCGCCACCCCAGTTGTAGGTATATGACGAAGTGCCTCCGGATGGTGCGAGCGTAATAGAGCCGTTATTACCACCATTACAAGAGACATTGGTAGTAGAAGCAGTAGCCGCCAGCGCCGCAGATGGTTGTGAAACTGTGGTGCTGACAGTGGTGGTGCAGCTATGTGCGTCTGTCACAGTGACGGTATATGTGCCTGCTGGTATATTGGTCCTGTTTTGAGTGGTGATGCCTGAGCCCCACGCATAGGTGTAGCCGGTAGTGCCGCCGGACGGAGTGAGCGCAATGGAGCCGGTGCTACCGCCATAGCAGGCCACATCTGTGGTAGTGGCAGCAGCGGTCAGCGCAGCGGCCGGCTGTGTCACGTTGGCCGTGCGGCTGGCTGTGCAGCTATGGGCATCAGTCACCGTCACGGTATAAGACCCCGCGGCGAGATTGCTGCGGTTTTGCGTCGTGATACCGCCACCCCAGTTGTAGCTATACGCTGTAGTACCACCTGTGACGGCTATGGAGATAGCCCCTGTGCTGCCACCATAGCACAGCACGCCGGTAGTGGTAGATCCTACCACCAGTGCAGCAGCAGGCTGCGTCACTACCACGGTATCTGTTTTGGCGCAGCCATTATTATCAGAGATCGATACGGTATAGGTGCCTGCGGGTACATTAGAGATGGACGAGGTAGTCTGCCCGCTGCTCCAGTGGTATGAGTATGGCGAGCTACCAGAGGTAGGTGTCACCGCTGCCGCTCCCGTAGACTGACCGTAGCAGCCTACGGCAGTGCTCGTGCGGGTATCGGTCAGGCCTCCGCCTATCGTAGCGGTGGCCGCTGCACGGAGAGATACGCAGGCCGGTGCCTGCACCTCCCAGTTGTAGAAATAGTAATAATAGCCCGGTTGTACAGGGTTGCTGATGTTATTGCCTATGATACTGACCATGCCCTGTGAGTCGGTATAAGGAGGATACGTGGCTCCCGCAGTATTGCGGAAAAGATTCATAGAGTCTGCCACTCCCAGCTCATAGATGGTAGTAGTACTCGGCACCAGGTCAATATTCAGATTGATACGGCCGCGGCCTGCCTGTATATAGATACTACGGCTGGCTATGACCACACCAAAAGTGTCGCGGTACTGTATAGTGCGATAGCCCGAGGTCAGCGCATATACAAATACAGAGACGAGCTTGGATGGCTTATTGACCTTGAAACGAAGTGCGCGTTGGCTATTGCCATTGAAATAGGAACCTGCTCCGATCGTGGAGTCTACCGGCCCTACATAGACACTTGCCTGAGGCACTACCTCCTCTGCATAGTAGCTACAAGTGGCGCTGAGAGATGGTGTGTTGAAAGGATTGGCCGTAGAGACCACCGGGGTGCTCGTAGCGCTATCGTACCAGTTTACATTATTGGTAGTGGTGGCTGAGAGCGTCACAGACCCTGCACTGCAGCGGCTGCCGCCGATCACTGCCGGGGCTGAAGGCTTGCTCACGGTGATCATATTGGTCACAGTTTTTGTATTCGCACCGATAGCATTGGTCGCGGTCAGTGAAACTGTATAGATGCCGTTGGTAAGATAAGTCTTGAGAGGGTTGCGCTGCGTGGAATAGGTGCCGTCGCCAAAATTCCACAGCCAGGATGTCACGCCGCCTGTGGTCAGGTCGGTAAACTGCACTTTGCCTGAGCAGGTAGCGGTCACGTCAGAGCTGAAATTTGCCGTAGGTGCCACGGTTGCCGTATTGCAGGTCCAGTTGATGGCAAAGCCTGTATCTACTACCCCCGGATCAGATATAAACCTGACTGTGATAGCGGGCTGTGTAGATGTGATAGCCGCCGGCAAAGTATATCCCGTATATGTGCCCAGTAGTGTGCCAGCGGTAGAAGCGCCGTCATACACATACAGATAATCGTACCCCGACTCCAGGCGGAAACGGGTAAAGGTGAGCCGCACAGTAGCAGCGCCGGTAGGGGCTATGGTCACCGTACTATTTACGTTATTGCTGTAAGCGCCGTATTGGCCCCCATTGTCATAGATCGTTCCGGTACAGGAGGTCTGCAGGTCTGCAGTGCCTGTCACCGGCAATATGACCACACATGGATTGGTACTACTTATGTTGACCAGGTTAGGTCTGGTCACACTGTCTGTGCCGCAGCCACCCGATGACACCAGCCGCACAGTGTAGACGCCGGTACTGTTATAAGTATGTGATGGGTTCACGGCATTGCTCGTAGCTCCATCGCCGAAGTACCACGTATAGTTACTCGTATTGGCGCTCTGATTGGTAAAATTGACTGTATATGGCGCGCTGCAGGCCACTGTATTGGAGTAAGTGAAGTTGGAGACCACTGTCGCACTGTACTGCGCCCCTACGCCCACGGCGTACCAGGCATTGGCAGTGCTGATCACCTCCTGTGAGCACGCCCCGTACAGGTCAGTAGCAGCCTGTATGGCGTAGAAGCGGGCGTCAGCGTATTGTGAGGTAGATACCAGGTACACAGTCTGCATCCGGAAAGCAATAGCAGTGGCTTTAGTCCTGCCGAGACCTGTCACATTGTAGGTGTTGTTATTGTCATTGGTCCCTGACCCACCCATAGAGAGCAGATAGTACCAGAAGTTCTCCACGCCACTATTCGTATGTACACCTCCGTTATCCTGTGTGCCTGTGTACCAGTATTGCCCTCCGTAGGTATTGGGTTGCTGATGTGTTTTGGGTGCGCTCATAGAGCGGAAGGCCGTACCGATATCTTCACCTATATTCCAGTTGCCCCGGGTAGAGTCAGCATACCACTCTACAGCCGTACCCATGATATCGCTGAATGCTTCGTTCATTGCACCCGACTCGTTCTGATAGTTGAGGTTTGCGGTAAATTCCGTGAGACCGTGGCTGATCTCATGGCCGGTGATATCCAGAGAGGTGAGTGGCGAGTACGTGGTATTGCCATCGCCAAAATTCATCTCTGAGCCGTCCCAGAATGCGTTCACATAATTATTGTCATAGTGTACATACAGGTTTAGTGCAAAGCCGTAGCCATCTATACCGTTGCGGCCGCAGCGGTTTTGATAAAAATCCATGGTCATCTCTGCGCCCCAGTGCGCGTCGCCGGCATATTGATCCTTGTTTGTATTGACGTTATTCCACGTCGTAGTGACATTGGTAAAATCGGTAGCCGCAGTATAGCTGGTGCCCTTGTGCATGTTATAGGTGCTGATGCCGTTGCCACGCGTAGTCTCACGCAGGCGGTATGAACCATTGTAACTGTCTGCTACGATGGCACGGTTACCGCGATAGACCGTTACTGCCGTAGAGCTGGTATTAGCATTTTCTATCCGGTTGTCACGACGGACGATGGCACCTGTCTGTGCATCTACATAGATATACTCACGCGATAGTGGCTTGACGGCAAATATGTCGAGCTTCCAGGCGAGGTGAGCAGCATTAGTACCGATCTCGCTGTATCCTTGTACGATACAGAGCTCACCCTTCGGGTAAAATGAAAAATTAATGCTGCCATTCTGTGTATCCTGCCACCTGTATTTAGAGGCGCTGACCGAATTGAGGGCTGTTTGTATCGCTCCTGTTTCAGATACGGCAGGTGTGGTAGAGAGGCTGAGATTCTTTGGTAGGTAGCCATTATACTTCGTCACCTTGCCATTCAGCATATGGAGGATGAGGATCGCATCGTTCACAGGCACACCATTCACCGTGAGTTGATAGCGGCTATGTTCATAGCCCAGTTGATCTTTTTCTGTGCGGAGCAGTCGGACATTATAGTCTGAGGGGAGGCTAAAACATTTCTTGAGGGTCGGGAAGAAGTTTAATTCATCCAGCTGAGCATCATCCCTCAGGGTCATATAGGATGGTACCATATTAGCATTAGGCATCCATACCTCTGAGGCATAAGGAAAGATCTTGGAGGCTTCTATTCCTTTGATAGGCGCTACGTCTCCGGGCTGTTCTTTGGAAGCAAAAAGGGAAATGCAAAATGTGAGGACAAGAGATAGGGTGAAGAGCTTCTTCATCATCGGGAGTTTTTAGGATTTACGTGTATCCCTTACCGACTGCTGTAGGTCACGTCACACCGTACGGCATGGCATATCAACATATTCTGCGGTAAAAAGGAGTATTCCAAACTTAATAAGTTGCTTGCACATATAAAAACTTGAATTGTTAAGCAAAACAACCCTTAAATCAACTCTGTTTTAATCGAACAGGAAGGTGATGTCCTCCTGAGAAAGCTGTTTGA
>JAFDYP010000479.1 GCA_018267355.1 Bacteroidota bacterium | reverse complement strand
CATAGCTCATCCTGAGAAAATCGGTTACCTCCTTGTCATTTGGTTTGAGTGAAGAGGCCTGCTGGAGATTGAAAACTGCCTCCAGGTAATTTTTCTCATAAAACTGAACAGTACCCAGTGATTTGAAATACTGGAAGTCCCTGGTCTGAGCCGACGCACCTATAGCCGTGCAGAGCGATAGGATGATGATGAGCAATTTTCGCATCGGGTTCTGGTATGGTGGTTATTGAGTTTCAATATCATACGGACTCCTGTGTAAAAAGTTCGTAAGGCATGGTTCTAAAGTACAGAATATACCCAGACAGGCCAAATTGTTTCGGGCAAGGCCTATTTCAAAAACATGGATGATACAGCGGCATCTTTAGATCCTGCTGTGTATTTATAAAATCCCTCTCCGCTCTTGGCGCCGAGATACCCCGCTGTTACCATATTGACCAGCAGCGGGCACGGCGCATATTTAGGATTGCCAAAGCCATCATGCAATACGCGCAGGATAGCCAGGCATACATCCAGTCCGATGAAGTCTGCCAGCTGCAGCGGCCCCATAGGGTGCGCCATACCGAGCTTCATCACAGTATCTATCTCCTGCACACCTGCCACACCCTCGTATAGTGAGTATATGGCTTCGTTGATCATCGGCATCAGTATGCGGTTTGCCACAAAGCCCGGATAGTCATTGACCTCTACGGGCACCTTGCCCAGCTTGACGGAGAGGTCCATGATCAGCTTAGTCACTTCATCTGATGTAGCATAGCCGCGGATCACTTCTATCAGCTTCATGACGGGCACAGGATTCATAAAGTGCATACCTATGACCTTGTCAGCGCGCTTTGTGACCGATCCTATGCGGGTAATAGAGATAGAGCTCGTATTGGTAGCCAATATAGCAGATGCCGGGGCAGCCGCATCTATCTGCTGAAATATCTTAAGCTTCAGGTCTATATTCTCGGTGGCAGCCTCCACTACGAGGTCTGCATCTGCACAGGCTGCAGCGAGGTCAGTCTGAGGAGACAGGTTGCCGAGTGTCTCCGCTTTCTTTGCTTCATCTATCGCTCCTTTGGACACCATACGGTCCAGGTTTCTGGTGATCGTGGCGATAGCCTTATCCAGCGCCTCCTGCTTTACATCTACCAGTTTTACGCTATATCCACTCATAGCAAATACATGGGCTATTCCGTTGCCCATCGTACCTGCACCGATCACTACTACTTTCTCCATTATCAGTTTATTTTTTGTATTGTTTTAGAAATCCTGTTGCCACTTTTGTCTATCAGGCTCACTATATAGGTACCGGCCAGGCCTATGGTGTTTACTTCAAATTTTTCCGTGCCCGCTGCGATCTTCTGGTCCACTACTTTTTGCCCCATCATATTGGTCATGGTACATTCTACATAGTTTCCCGAGCTATTGGTCTCGATGATCAGTGCCCCCGTGTGCACAGGGTTAGGGTAGGCTTTAAAATCTTTACCAGGCGCTAACTCTGCTACAGCCAGCGGATAGCAGCCCGCTCCAGCCACTGTAGAGTCTACCCTGCCGGCATCGTAGACGGCCAGGGCATATTGTCCTTTCTGTAAGTTGTTGATGCGCACAGAGCCTACTTTGTCCGTCAGGCTACCGGTGGTGAATGTGACGTCTGGCTCGATCTGCCACAGGCTCTGTGCATCGGGGCGGTACATCACCACCAGGCTATCTTCCCTATTGGTGATAAAAGTATTATCCAGATAGCCGGCAGTAGTCGTCGTAGATCCATTGTATGCGATAGTAGCGGAGGCACTGAAATCATCAGAGAAAATACCATCTACATTCCAGTAGCGATAGTCTGACAGATGCAGGCCGGCGATACTATTTCTGGAAGCGTCCGGCGCTACCCAGTGGTGCTCTACCCGCACCAGAGAGGAGTCTGTGCTCTGCTGCAGATCTATGGTCATGCGCGCTACAGTCAGGCTATACTGATGGCTCAGGCCGGCCATTTTTACCCACTGATCTGTCACCGCATCACTCAGTTTTTCATCAAAGTCCAGTGCAATATATGCCGGTGAAAAAGGAAGTGTGGCAAAGTACTGTGTACATGCGCCTGATACTGTAGCGGTATATACTACCTTATGTCCTGCAGAGTCAAAGTAAGCTACCTCCAGCGGCACATTATTAAACAAATGCGAAGTATGGTCTCCGCGCTGGCGGATCGTGATACCTACATCGTAGCCTCCACCATTGGGTGTGATGCGCTGCTCCTCTATGGAGAAATCAGGAAAACCTCCATCAAAGATCCAGTCAGCAAAGAAGTCATCTATATTGCTAAGGCCGCTGCATGTGCGCAGATAGTCGCGCATGGTATAGCTATTGACCCCGGTATGTTTATATTGCTGCAGATAGCTCTTGACACAGCCAAAGAATAGTGAATCCCCCATATAGCTGCGTAGTGTGTGTGTGCGGTCGGCTCCCTTTTCATAGACACTGTAATTGCTATAGGTCAGTTTGCCCGGCATAGGTGATGGTGCCCAGTAGGCGCTATCCTCTACATGTGCCAGGTGGATCACATCATCATGGTTTGTGCGGATATCCTGTTTGTACCGCTCCCGGCCGTATACCCCTTCGTAGAAAATACTCTCGCAGTACCTTGCCCAGCCTTCATTGAGCCACATGTCTTCCTCATTGTCGCAAGTAGCTAAGTCTCCAAACCAATGATGCGAGAGCTCATGGGCCATATAGTTCTCATACTGCAGATTGCCAGTGACAATGGCGCGCATGTAGGAGATATTGGTAGCATGCTCCATAGCACCTGCGGTGAAAGGCACGAGGCAGTATCCTACCCTATTCCACTCATACGGTCCGAAGCGGCTTTCAAAAACAGAAAGCGCATTCTTCAGGTTCAGGAAGGAATTCTTCAGTGCCGTAGTATCGCCCGGGCGCGCCACGAGCCAGATGGGCAGATTGCCATTCATAGCTGCATAGCTATCATGTACTACTGCATAGTCTGCCACACTCATAGAGGCGAGATAGGATGGTATGTCATCATGCATGCTCCAGTACCAGGTATGGGTATGGTCTATGTTGACTACATTGCTGTCTGCTATACCATTGCAATAAGCGCTACGCGTAGAATCTGTCGTAATGGCAAAATGATAAGTGCTGCGCTCCACAAAATTGTCAAAGCAGGGGAACCATACTTTACCAAAATTGTGCGGCTCCGCCAGAAAACTGACACCGATATTGAAGGCATAAGTATTATCCCAATAGAATCCTCCAAAATCTCCGGGTGGCTGGATAGGTGTGCCATGATAAAAGATAGCCACACTATCTCTCTGGCCTTGCGCCAGCGCGCCCGGCAGTACAATACTGATCACAGTATCATTGTGCGCAAACGTCAGGCTACTGCCAGCTCTTTTGACAGAATCTACCGTGAGGCCCAGCAGGTCCAGCCGGATATACGATACTCCATTGACTCTGGCCTGATAGGAAATAGTAGCCTGACCATAGAGTACCCTCTGTGTAAAATGTGAAACGTCTATCCTGAGATCGATGTGCGTGATATCTATAGAGTCACTGCGGGTATCCGTATTGACGGCACTGGCGCTCACAGCTATTAGCATCGCACAGATCAGGGGGAAAAGCGCCCGTTTATACATCATCCAAAAATAAAGAAATGGCACTAATCGGCATGAAAAAAGGGGCTGCAAGAGCCCCTTTATCAATATAATCTGTAATGTATTAGAATTTCAGGATCTTAAACTCTGTACGCCTGTTCTCCTGATGCTGCTCCTCTGTACAAGGTACAATATTAGTACCCTCACAGGCGCACTTATTCACCAGGCGGCTCTCACCGTAGCCGGCTGCTACCATCCTGCTCAGAGACACGCCGCGTGATGCGATGTACTGCACAGCAGCCTCAGCACGCTTGGCAGAGAGTGTAGCGTTATACTTGATCGTGGCTCGGCAGTCTGTGTGAGAGCTGAGCTCGATCTCCATGGTTGGGTTATCCTGCAGTACTTTCACGAGTTTGTCCAGTTCCTTGGCTGCATCAGGACGTATAAACCACTTGTCCAGGTCATAGTAGATATTCTCGATCTTGATAGCTACACCCTTCTTTACCTTCTCCAGCTCCAGCGTGACATAGAGCGTAGCAGGAGGTGTCTTGCCTACCGTAGATGTAGTAGTAGATACCGTGAGGTACTTCATCTCAGGATCCGGCAGATCTTTTGAGCCTTCTATACGGTAGGTAGCATTAGGCTCCAGACTGTAGAATACCTTGCCGTCAGGATTGGTCTGTTGCTTTTCCTCCTTATTGGTAGCGGTATTGATCAGCTTCACGGTAGCCATATCGATAGGCTCACGCGTTTTCTTGTCCAGTACCAGTACCTCCAGGTTGATGCCACCCTCCTTTACGAGAGGTATTTTGACATTAGCCGGTTTATCATCTGTCTCCACTGTCACTTCGTTTGGCAGGTAGCCAGCCTTGGTAGCTACAAACTTATATACCCTCTTCGGCGTAGCGGAGAAGCAGAAGTTGCCGTCCTTGTTCGTCATCTTGGTGCCACGCTCATCCTTCACCTCATACATCACCACCTTGGCACCTTCTATCGGGTCATTAGTCTTAGCATCATACACCAGACCGCAAATGTTCACACCCTTCTTGATAAACTTGTAGATGTCATCATCACCCTTGCCGCCATCACGGTTAGATGTGAAGTAACCCACTTTATTGTCCTTGTCTATGATATATGCAAAGTCGTCCTTGTTTGTATTGATAGGATAACCGAGGTTCTCCGGAGTACTCCATCCTTCCTTTGTATTAGTAGGATTGGCAGAGAATACGTCAAGGCCACCAAGGCCGAGGTGACCATTGGATGCGAAGTACAGCACGCTATCATTGGAGATGAAGGGGAACATCTCATCTCCGGAGGTATTGATCTTAGGGCCGAGATTGATCGGGGCTCCCCAGTTGCCTGACTGATCTCTCCTGGATTTGTAGAGGTCTACCCCACCATAGCCTCCCGGCTTGTCACTGCAGAAGTAGAGTGTCTGGCCATCAGGCGAGAGGGCTGCATGACCTACTGAATATTCGCGATCATTGAATGGTACCGCCTCTATGAGCTGGTCACCCCACCTGTTTTCATTGGGCAGGTATACCATGCGGTAGAGCTTTAGCTTTACAGTTTTATCACTGCTGGTGAATGCCCTTGCCTTTTTATAATTGCTGCGGGTCACATAGAGTTCCTGGAGTTTATCATTATAGGCTACAGGGCCCTCGTGATATTTGCCATTAATGGTACGGCCCTTCATCTGCTCGGCAGAGGTTAGATTTCCATTAGCGTCAGGCTTGGCTTCATAGACCTGCAGGAAGCTAGCGCCAGTCCAGTTGTCAGTCACCCTGACCTTGCCGGCGGGCTGCCTGTTTGAGGCAAAGAATATCTCTCCATTAGTATAGAAAGACGGACCGAAGTCAGACAGAGGTGAGTTCAGCTCCAGATCCTCTATCGTGTAGAGGCCGTTATCTTTGCTCAGCTCAGATACTTTATCTATACCTGCCAGGCGGTCCTTTACGCTCGCATCACTAGGTACAGACACCATATAGTTCTTGTAGGCTACTTTGGCCTCAGAGTACTTTTGATTTGAGCGGAGCGCCTCGGCATAGTACATTTTATTCAGCGGCGAGGCTGTAGAGCTATTGGCCAGCTTGGCATACCATGGCTCTGCATTTTGCCAGTCATTCATCAGCCGGTAGCTGTCAGCTATATTCTGTATGACGTGGGTATTATTACTGTCCTTTTTGATAGCCCGTGCATATGACTGCAGCGCCTTTTTGAAGTCAAACTGCTTGAAATACGCATCACCCATCGTGATATAGGCTTTCTGGCCTTGAGTGATATTGGCGAGCAGTAGTGCTACCGCGAGGACTGATATAAATTTTAACCTCATAGTGCTTTTATTTAAGAGTCAGGGTTAGATCTTTTTGTTTGGTTTAGAAGTACTTCACAAAACGTGGTGTGACGAAACGTTTCTTGTTATACCAGAATTCGTAGCCGATCATGATCTCATGAGTACCGGTCTCATAGCTTCTCAGCTTGCTGATGCTATACTGATAGGAGTAGCCTATGCTGAGCTGAGGTGTGACCTTGGCCTGCACCATTCCTACCAGACCCTCCAGGTTGAAAGGTTTTTGCTTCGCAGTCTGCTTGGTATCTCCCAGTACGCTGAATGCCTCTCCACCAGTCCTCGCACCTACTATAAACCATACGCGGTCTATGAAGAGGAGGCCGAGATTGAAGTCAAAGTTTGGCACATCGTAAGGAAGACCCTTTTGATATTTCATGAGGAACGACGGACGCACCTTTACTATGGCGGCATCCTTTCCAAATACATAACCAGCTGTGACCAGGTAGTAGTTATACTGGTGTGCGACAGCATCGCTGGCATTCAGTTTCCATTTTTGATTGAGGGAGAAAGGCAGCATGTGTGGCATTGAGAAGCCTGCAAAGTACCTTTTGCCGTAGGCATACACCCCGGCGCCAAAGTTTGGCAGCCACAGGTTTGTATTGACCGAGAATAGATAGTCATAATTATTAGAAGGTGTAGTAGCCTCCGTATTGCGCTGCTGGTAGTAGGTGGCGCCTGCCTGGATACCGATGGCCAGGATATTATCCTTGCCCAGCTTGATACGATAGGCAAATGCACCTGTAGCGTTGAAGCTATTGGTCAGGCCCAGTCTATCATTGCTGATAGTCATACCCAGTGCATACTGCTCTCTCCTCAGCGGTGAGTGTACACTGGCATTGAATGTACGCGGTGCACCATCCAGCCCCGCCCACTGGTGGCGGTAGATACCCATCACGCTGACCACATCCTGGCTACCTGCATAGGCAGGATTGATGTACAGGCCATTAAACATGTACATATTGTACTCAGCATCCTGCTGCGCATGCACAGCTGCTGCAAAGCCCATCGCTACAAAGAGGGAGAAGAGGATTTTCTTCATGATATTTTATTTTACCTGTGTTCGAGTTTTTTAATAGGGTCCCGGTCTTAGCTGACCGGGACCTTGGTTAGTATCGTTTATCTGTGGAGTACTACGAAGCGTGCCTCAGATTTGCCACTGCCATCATTGTACTGATAGATGAAGTAATATGT
>JAFDYP010000478.1 GCA_018267355.1 Bacteroidota bacterium | reverse complement strand
CATCTGTAGTGCGTGGCTCATAGATGCGCGGTACATAGCCGGGGATCAGCTTATTGCGCACACAGTATGTGAGTACCATACCCCATGCAGAGAAGAGGACGGTGAGCTCAAACGTGATCGGGATGAAAGATGGCAGCGGCCAGTATGGTTTGCCACCAAAGTTCAGCGGATAGTTGAAAGCCATCACCCATGTCATAAATGACAGCGCCAGTGTGGTACCGGTAGCACCAAAGAGGAAACCTGCGGTATGGAGCCTCGTCTCGCGATAGCCGAGCGCCTCCTCCAGGCCATGGACCGGGAATGGCGTCAGTGTCTCATATATCTCCAGTCCGTCATGGCGGATATGCTCTATAGCGTGGAGGAATACCTCCTCATGATCCCAGAGACCGAGTACGAAATTGTTGCTTTGTTTTACTGCACCCATCTTTCTTTATTTACAGAATTACTGATTTTACGATTACTGATTATCTACTTGGCGTCTTTGTCCAGGATACCGAATGTGGTGAGACCTACAAATCCGCCGCTGCTCTGACCTAGTTCCTTGGCACGCTCAGCCTTGGCTGTAGCAGATGATGTACGGAAGATAGATTTCACCTCAGCTATCGCTATCACAGGGAAGAAGCGGCAGAACAGGAGGAACAGCGTCATGAAGAGACCGATAGAGCCGATGAAGATCGCGATGTCTACCCATGTAGGCTGGAAGTATGCCCAGCTGGATACCAGGAAGTCATCTGCCAGAGAGGTCACGATGATCACAAAACGCTCGAACCACATACCGATATTCACGAAGATAGACAGACCGAAAGTGATCCACAGGTTGCGGCGTGCCGGTTTAAACCAGTAGGCCTGCGGAGAGAGCACGTTGCAGCTCATCATCATGAAGTATGCCCACCAGTACTTGCCCAGTGCACGGTTGTAGAAAGCGAACTGCTCATACATATAGCCGGAGTACCAGGCGATGAAAAGCTCCGTGATGTAAGCAATACCCACGATAGAACCTGTCAAAACGATGATCTTATTCATCGACTCGATATGGTTTACAGTGATGTAGTCTTCCAGCTTAAACACCTTGCGCACGATGAGCATCAGCGTCTCCACCATAGCGAAGCCGGAGAAGATCGCACCAGCCACAAAGTATGGCGGGAAGATGGTAGTGTGCCAGCCAGGTATGACCGATGTAGCAAAGTCAAAGGATACGATGGTGTGTACGGAAAGTACGAGCGGTGTAGAGAGACCAGCGAGGATCAGGGAGAGCGACTCGAAGCGCTGCCACTGCTTGGCTGTACCTGTCCATCCGAATGACAGGATGTTGTAGATCATCTTCCTGTATTTGCCCTTGGCCCTGTCACGTATCGTAGCAAAGTCAGGCATCAGACCGGAGTACCAGAAGAGGAGTGATACAGAGAAGTAAGTGGAGATCGCAAACACGTCCCAGAGGAGTGGTGAGTTGAAGTTAACCCAGAGCGGACCACGTGTGTTAGGATACGGGAAGATGAAGAATGCATTCCAGACACGACCCATGTGAAATACCGGGAACATACCGGCGCAGATCACCGCAAAGATCGTCATCGCCTCCGCAGCACGGTTGATACCCGTACGGAACCTCTGGCGAAAGAGCAGGAGGATCGCAGAGATCAGCGTACCTGCGTGACCGATACCGATCCACCACACGAAGTTGGTGATGTCCCAGGCCCAGTCTACCGTCTTATTCAGACCCCAGACACCGATACCGAAGAATACGGTCCAGCCGAGGGCAAACACAAACAGGCCAGCCAATGCGCCGAAGATGATCAGCAGGAGCCACCATCCGGTGTAGGTCTTCTCTGTAGGTGCTACGAGCTCGTCAGTGATGATGGTATAGTTCTTATTACCATTGATGAGCGGTTCTCTAAAATCCGATTCGTAAGCGTGCATCTTTTTTGTTTTTATCAGAGCGAGTAGTGGGTAGTGCGTATTGAGTATTGGGATGAATACAACTGATACTTTCTACTTGCTATTCTGCTCTTTTATTATCAACTTTATCTTAATACTTAATACTAATTACTTAATACCTTATGCTTCCTTAGTAGCTGCCTTAGTTTCTTCCTCACGGTTCCTTACCTTGGTCAGGTAGGTCACGTTTGGCATGGTGTGGATCTCCTCTATCACGCCAAAGGTACGTGGGTCACGCAGCCTTTCTGCTACTACGCTCTCCTTGTTATTGCCATCGCCAAATACGATCGCATCTGTAGGGCAAGCCGTCTGGCAGGCGCTCTTTACTTCGCCATCCTTCAGTGGACGGTTTTCCTTCTTGGCAGCGAGTTTGCCCTCCTGAGTACGCTGTACGCAGAATGAGCACTTCTCTATCACACCACGTGAGCGGACAGTCACATCCGGATTCAGCACCATGCGGGCCAGCGGCTCGTGCATAGAGTTGGTCACGTCTGACAGCAGTCCTTCGTTTGCCCACATCTTGCCTACACGCTTGCCATCGAAAGAATCTGCAGCCTGATAGTCATACCAGTTGAAACGACGAACCTTATAAGGACAGTTATTAGCGCAGTAGCGGGTACCGATGCACCTGTTGTAGGTCATCTGGTTCAGGCCTTCGCTGCTGTGTGTAGTAGCTGCTACCGGGCAAACGTTCTCGCACGGGGCATTGTCGCACTGCTGGCACAGCATCGGCTGGAATACCACGTCAATATCCTCACTCGGCAATGCCTTCTGGCCGTTCTTGGTCTCCGAGTCTGTAGGATCAGTAGCATCCTGCTCCAGCACATTAAACGTAAAGTAGCGGTCTATACGCATCCAGTGCATCTCGCGTGAGCGGATCACCTGATCCTTGCCTACTACAGGTACGTTATTCTCTATATTACAAGCCGTGACGCAGGCACCGCAGCCGATGCAAGAGTTCAGGTCTATGTTCATCTTCCAGTGGTGGCCAGGGTACTCATGCTTGTAGTACAGGGTCACCAGTTCTTCGAGTATTTCCTTGCGCTCCTCATTGCCGGCATCAGGGCTCTTGAGGTACTCAGGCAGCGTAGTTT
>JAFDYP010000477.1 GCA_018267355.1 Bacteroidota bacterium | reverse complement strand
TTCTGATCTGCTATGAAGGCTCCCAGCGCACTATGTGTCTCCGACATCTTTTCATTGTACGGGCCGTAGTATTTTGCCATCACGGCCCTGGTAGCCGGTATAGTGAGGACTTGGTAGTCGCCCTCTCCCTTGCCGGCATTCTTCACCGGGATAGCGATGGCCATATCTGTCTTTTTGTGCTCGGGGTCCCAGGTATAGTAGAGACCCGCAGGCGCTCCGGCCATCTCGAGTTTGTGCGCCTTGACGTAGGCATAGACCCGTGGCATCCAGCGCGGGAAGAGCGCGCTCACAGAGTCTGTAGAGGTCTGAGTGCGGTAGGCTATATACGTCTGTGCGGGCAGGTCCATGGTCATGATCTCCAGCTCGGAGGCAGAGGGCGCAGACTCGCAGACTTTCCTCAGCTTGGCCAGGCCTTTCTCATAGTCTGAGCCGATCATTTTCTCCATATTCATAAAGATCATCATAGGGCGCATCAGAAATGGAATATCATTGGCAAAGCTCCAGGTGACCTTTGTATCTCCATCTGCTGCACTATCCAGGGTAAAGGTAGCGTGGGCCACAGACTCAAACGGCTTGATAAAGTGCAGGCGTGATACGAGGCGCATATCCTGTGCTATCTCTATGGTGCGCATCTCGCCTTGCCCGGCCTTTTTATTGCCCTGCCAGCGGTAGCCGGCATCTGCCTCACCCTGCGTGCCAAAGTACTCATACCGGCAGTTAGTATCCAGCTCGTACCATGGCGACCACTCAGGCCAGTGGCGGTAGTCTGCTATCTGAGTGAAGATCAGGTGGCGCGGTGCATGTATCACCACACTGCGCTCTGTCTTAAAGCTCTTGGGTCCCAGCAGCCCGCCTATGATCACCGCTACCACTACTACCAGCAGGACAGCGCCTATGACCTTGAGTATTTTGTTCATGTGTATGGTTGTTTGGTTGAAATCAAATATAAACGTATGGCAGCTTTATAAGAAATTTATCTATCTGATACTGCTGTATATGTGTACCGGCGCCAGCCATGGTGATCAGAAAGTGTATGAAGGTCAGATGGTTGAAACAAAACCCTGCCGTTGGTGAAAAAGCCAAAATGCCTACATTCGCTGCAAAACTATAACATACATGAAACAACTCATCGTGGCGGTCGTGGCCGGCTGCATCCTCACGCTCGCATCCTGCAGCAGCAATAACAACCCCTTCTCAGCAGGCACCTGGTCATACAAAGGTACCACCTACAGCGCCTACTCTGCGGTGGGCACCTCTACTGCTAAATCTCTCGTAGCCACCTATGGCAATACGGGCGAAGTGGACAACGTAGAGTGCTACTTCTACTCCTGGCCACCTACAGCCGGTACCTACACCATAGTAAATACGCAAGGTGCCCTCACCTCCGGCTCTAACCTGGTGTACATCGAGATGAATATCGGTACTAAGGTTTATACACTGGATAATGGCAGTGCCTCCAGCAGTGCTACCGTATCAGTGAGCAGTGACAATAAGGTAAGCATCTCTGTAGCGGGTGCTACCTTCAGCATCCTCAGCACCAGCACGACTGACTCCGGCCCATTCACGCTCAATGTGACACAAAACATCTGATCAACATATCACTATGCTGCCTGCGCTGTGGCCGGGCAGGGCAAAAGAGCAGGCGCTGCAGAGTGCTTGCTCTTTTTTATGCGTATGCTATGATCAAATGTTACTGTGCTGCCACCATTGCGGTTAAAAATATATTCAAGCCTTCTTCCAGTCATAAAAGTACAACTCCCTTTCATTCGACCCATCATCGTAGAAATTCATCACCGTATAGGCCGGTGCAAACTCCTGATTGCTACCACCCCACCAGGCACCGCAGACTGCGCCATTGCAGTAGTAGGTCGTGCCGAGGTAGTCGAGCTGGTCTATCAGGTGTATGTGGCCGGAGAGGCAGGCCTTGACATTGCCGACCTTGTAGAAAAGCTGTTTGAGTTCTTTCGCATCGTCATGCTGATTGGAGCCGGAGATGGTCCAGCGGTTGTTGTGGTTCTTTGCCCCGTCAAAGAGCGTGCAGATGGCCAGTATCGGTATGTGTGAGACCACGCAGACGTATTTATCCTTTGGCGTCTCAGCCAGTGTCTTCTTCAGCCAGTCCATCTGCTCGTCATCCAGTTTGGCCAGATAGCCTGGTATCACAGGCTTGGGGTGCACGCTATCCAGTATGATAAACCGCCACTGGCCTTTATCAAAGCTGTAATAGGGCTTTGCTATCTGAAACTCCTCGCAGGCCCACTTTTTGCCCTCGGCATAGGAGGCGCGGTTACGCGTCACATTGTAGTGATCATGATTGCCCAGTGTGTGATAGACCTGCAGGCTGTTCTCATTTTTCATCGTAGCGTGAAAGACCTGCCACATCGACTTCACGCGGTCCTTGGGCGTAGACATGGCATCCATGATCGAGTCACCGCCGGTGATGATGAAGTCGGGCTTCTCCGCCAAGCCATTCAGCGTATGCAGTGCACGAGCCATGCCGTACTCCGGTACCACACCCGGCTGCACATGTATATCTGTGATATGCGCTACGCGCAAAACCCTGCGTGCTGTTTTCACTTTGGCAGGAGTAGCGGCAGCTATCAGAGGTGAGGCTCCGGCGGCAATGCCGGCCAGACCCGCTGCGCGGAGAAAGGATCTACGGTCCAGTTTATGATCTGACATAGCGATAGTTTGTGGCTACAATATCTGCAATATGCTGACACCACCAAGGGATCAGTGGTTAAGTGTCTGTGAAATGTAATGAACAACTCTCCCATCCGTCTGAACTGATATGAAACACGGATATTACGCTCAAAATCTATATGTGGTATGATAGTTGATCTGCGTAGTAAAATCTAAACGCATAGTAGAGGAAATGAGAGTTGGCATAAAGGCCAACACCAAAAACATTTTACATTCTTTGTCAATTACTTACAAACGTTTTCACCGAAATGTAAATCCTGCATTTCTGCAAACTCGTTTATAGCTTGTATGTTTGCTTTAGTATACAAAATGACATTTGTTGAATAGCTGAATATTACCTTATGAACACCTCTAACATTTTTCTTATAGCCGGCATGGGAGATACCCCCAGCTATATCATAGGAGTGATCGGTTTTATCATCGTGCTGGCGCTTTTCCTGCGCTTTGTACTTTTTGATAATACTCCAAAGGAGTACAAGCATAATCCTAACGACTGAATCGATTTAGGATATGTGATTTCCGGTTTCGCTAGCATAGCACCCTGGCGTTAGCGTTTGTTATTCTTTTCCGGTTTCCCCGTTTTCAAAATTCATCTATCTTCCGCGCTCTAACTCACTAGCATGATAGATGTGACACAGGCGCGGTTTCAGTCGCTCAGCATTCACTACGCCGGCAATAAGAACAATGGCGACCAGCTGATCCTCTCTACGCAGCCCATAGACCTGACAGACGACTCGCTGCGCGATGACCTCCTGCAGTATTTCCTCATCCACTTTCGCAAGCCGGAGTATTACCGCTTTCATCATACCGAAGATGTAAAACTCAATACGGTCTATCACCTCTGCGACAAAATATTCAACGGAGAAGGAGATACACATGAGCTGACACAAAGTATAGCCCGCTATCTTTATGACAAGTCGATCCACCCAAACATCCGCGGCGGTGAGGTGTATGTGGCCCACTTTCGCAGCCTGATACTGGACGGCGACCTGATGGATGCCATCGGCATTTTCAAAACGGAATCGAAAAGCAACTTCTTTAAGGTGTATAATGATGATGGCATATTCTCGGTGGCTGAGGACATAGGCATCAGTGATGAAAAGCTGGACAAGGGCTGTCTGATCTTTCACACGAAGAAGGCCGAGGGCTACCGCGTATCTATCATAGACAATACAAACAAGAGTGAGGAGGCGCGCTACTGGCGTGATGACTTCCTGGGGCTGGCAGTGGCCAATGACGACTACCACAAGACGCAGAATATGCTCACGATGACCAAAAACTTCATCAAGGAGCAGATGCCTGAGGAGTTTGCCGTGGAGACCACAGAGCAGATAGCTATGCTCAATAAGAGCGTAGAGTTTTTCAAGAAGCATGAGCAGTTTGACTTCCAGGAGTTTGCCACCGAGGTGATGCAGGCACCTGCGGTGAAGGAGTCTTTTGAGAAGTACAAGCAGACGTATGAGCAGGATACGCAGACGCGTGTGCATGACCAGTTTGACATCTCAGATAGCGCAGTGAAAAAGCAGCAGCGCATCTTCAAAAGCGTCCTGAAGCTGGACAAGAACTTTCACATCTACATCCACGGCGACCGTGAGCTGATAGAGAAGGGCTACGACCCGGAGCGCAATATGAACTTTTATAAGGTCTACTTCCGCGACGAGACATCGGGGTAATAGCATTTATCGCCCCGCAAAGAGCACGTCATTCCGAGAAAATTCCCATGAAAAATAAGCGTGATATTTTCGAAGGAATCCCAAACCACAAAAGGACCGGTGTAGCGCTCACCATCATTTGGGTATTCGGGGATTCCTTCAGTTTTATCGAGTCTCTATTTATATTTTGAAAAACTTCGGAATGACGCCCTGAGGATTTTTTCAGGCACAGATTTTGGCACTCATTGGGTATGGAAAAGATCATCACCCTTGACAAGGGCCAGAGCGCCACAATAAATACCAATAACGCCACTACTATGCAGATATCTCTCAAAGAAGGTGCGCAAGACTATGGCCTGCTGGTCAGCGGTGGCGGCATTTCGCAGAAGGTAGTGATGGAGAATATTACACAGCCTGTAAAAGTAGCACAGGACACAGAGCTCACCCTCACGCTGGTAGATGGCAATGACAACGTGTCTTATGACTTCATCATCCAGCTGATGAATACCACCGGAGTGAGATGATCGCGTTTACGGTATACTGTCTTTCACGCATCGCACTGAGAGGCCTGCTATGTACGCATTGCCCAGCAGGCCTGCGGCGCCTCCATTAGTCCCCATGCCTATACACCAGGCAGAACCATCACTACCAGACGACGACCAGAAATATGCCGCGTAACCCTTATCGGTGAAATTTCCATCCTCATACCGGTATCCTCCGGGTGGTGCTGAGAAACCGGATGAATTATCTCCGGCCTGACCCTGCATCTTCCAGCCATTCGTTGTCTCCATTTTGCGACCGGCTACACTGCCTCCCCCGAGTACGTTGATCACTTTCTGTAGCTCTTCTACTCCAGGCACGTGCCAGTGTACAGGGCAGAGGCCATGAGTGTCCTCCACCGCATACCAGTTATAAAGTTTGCCGTAGCTGGGATTGTTGGTCGAGTCTCTGTCATAGTAGCACCAGGTGCCTACTTTGCTATATTTCCATTCTCCTTTATTTTGCATCTGTCTGATCTCAGTGCCATCGCGGTAGTGTTTGGTTTTGAGATTTTCAGCCATCCATGTCTGCGTGCCTATAGGGATAGTCCTATAGCTATTGCCATCCGCATCCATCACTGTCTGTGCGACAATAGGACTGAGTAAAATTATATATAAGAGAAAGAATGCAAGGCTGCTTTTCATAATTGCTATGTTTAGTAAGTGGCAAAAGTATAATATGCATATAACTCAGTATTTCGACAAAAGCCACAAACAAATTATCCATTGTCAATTACCTAAGGCTCTACCAGCAGCCTGCTGAAGCTCTCATAGTCTGTCTCAAAAAACTCTGTACCTAGCTTGTCACTGGTGATACAG
>JAFDYP010000476.1 GCA_018267355.1 Bacteroidota bacterium | reverse complement strand
GATGTTACAAACTCGATACCCTCGTACAACACCTCACAAATTTCCTGATTTTCGTGCCCCACAACTATCAGACAAAGTTGCTTTGCCGCCTCAGGCAATAGTGCATTAGCAATCTCACTTAATACATAGTAAACAATTACATTGTTTTCTTTTACAGCGATTATTGAACATGTTGGCGAGGAGGCGACAATTTCGCCCTCAATAAATGTTGAATCATTAATGTAAATTTTTGCTGAGAATAAAGTGCTTCCTAATAATAGGAAGAACACAACAAAGAGAAACTTCTTCATTGACCTTTAGTATATAGACAAAGCTATAATTCAGATTTCATATAAAAAATACCTATAAAAGGTGACATTTAAACTAGACAGATGACTTACTAACCTTGTAAGGAAAACGCGATTCTCCATGCCTCGTGCTATAAACCTGTAGCAGCTCTTTCACCATTTTAGGGTATTGTTTTGTTTATAAGCGATATGTACATTTAATCACCCCCACATTTTATAACCCAAATTTTGTACGCATGATCTATATAATACTGTTTATTGCATTTGTAGTAGCTGTCGCATATTGGGTAAACTACCGTGAAGTAGAAAACCCGCAACACTGGCAATGCTCGTTCGACTTCGAGTTTTCTTCAGAAGAATTTTATCAATTAGTCCAGCGCATAGTCGAGGAAAAGAAAATCCCTAAAGTGAAATTCTCGCGCGTATTCTATTCACAGTATGGAATGCTAAGCGACAAGAGGGAGTATTTGCATATTGTCAAAGGAGAATTCATCTATGACGTGTGCGCAGCTCCCTATGGAGCAAGCTTTTTTGTCTCCATGTGGAATGTCACGCGTCCGAGCGTGCTTAAAAAACTAGGCCGCAAAGTCAAATGGTTTGAGCCTATCATGGATAAAAGCACCTACTACCAAATAGATACGGAGGGCATGATAAAAGGCGCGATCGAGGGAGCGTTTAATGAGGCCGTGCGGGAAATGGCAAACACCAAAGGCTATAGAGACCCGGCACCGCGAGTTTCATTCTAATAGGCTTCGATGATTGGGACAAAGGCAGAACAGATAACTCAGAACTTCTACAATTGGGAGCGGGCAGGTCGCGGGTGGTATGTGTTTGAAACACCTGTAGACCTTGAACCGATATTTACACCGTTTTTCCCTATTGCCGATACATGGTCAGGCATTGACGAGAGTTTTAGGCCGTCCTTGTTTTCAAAGGCGATCAGCTTCCTTACTCAAGAATCCAAGCCAAAAGAAGCCGTTACCGAGGATAGCACGCCAGACGTTCCACAGGCTTTTCCCTTTACCTCCGAAGAATCGCTAGAGAGCTTTTCAATTTCATTCCCCAAAGGTGCAAAGCCGTCAAAAGGAGCAGCCATAGAGAGGTTTCTCACTATGCTTTCGTCCACGAATAGCACAGTCTGTTTTGAGATCGTCGCATGGAATGACCTTATACGGCTTCAATTCGTCTGTAGAGCATCCGACAGGGCGCACATAGAGAGCCAAGTAAGGGCATATTTCCCTAGCGTCATACTTCAGATCGGCACGGCATACATAGACAATATCGTCGATCTTGAAAAGCCTGTCGCCATTCTCGATATGGGTCTTGAAGAAGAATTTATGCGTCCTATCGCGATGTCTGAAAAATTTGATTCCGACCCGCTCACTGGCTTTTATGGGATACTAGACACCCTACAGGACGACGAGCAAGCGGTCATACAAATACTGTTCAAAGGCACAAGCAATCCGTGGGCACAAAGCATCATTGCATCGGTCACAGACCATACAGGCGAATCGGCCTTTATGAATGCTCCCGAGATGCCGAAACTCGCACTGGAGAAGGTATCGGCTCCGTTCTTTGCCGTAAGCATGCGAGTGATTGCACAGGACAAGACATTTGGGAAAGCAAGCGCGCTTGTCCAAAGGATTACAACCGCACTTACCAAAAGTTCCCAAAGCGACACCAACAAGCTCATTGCACTTACCAGCCAGTACTATGCAGAGAAACATTTAGGAGGGATATTCTTGCGGACGACGCACCGCGCAGGCATGCTACTAAACGCCAAAGAGCTCGCAACGTTCGTCCACTATCCGTTCCCCATAAGCGCAAAGAAGCTTGAAACTGATATACGCAAAACCAAGCGCGCACCGGCAATAGCATGGGGACATGATTTCTGTTTAGGCACGAATCAGCATCAAGACTTTGAAGGCATTGTGACACTGAGCACGGAGCAACGACTAAAGCATATGCATGTAATCGGCGCAACGGGCACAGGCAAATCTACCTTGCTTCAATCCTGCATCGTGCAGGATATTCATTTAGGAAATGGTGTAGCGGTACTTGACCCTCACGGTGATCTGATCGAAAGCATACTTCCCTATATCCCAGAGGAGCGCATACAGGATGTCATTATCATTGACCCCGCAGACAGTGAATTTCCTGTAGGCTTCAATATCCTCACAGCGCATTCCGATATAGAAAAGGAAATACTCGCATCAGACCTCGTGTCGGTTTTTCGGCGGCTCTCCACGAGTTTCGGGGATCAGATGCACTCAGTACTTGCCAATGCGATC
>JAFDYP010000475.1 GCA_018267355.1 Bacteroidota bacterium | reverse complement strand
GGAAGATAAAATTTTCCTGACTGCTCTACTCCACCATGATGATGGTTTTATTTTATGATAGATGCATTAGTAATAGATACAAAACATTCTATGCCATCACCAAAGAACTTGTGCGATTATCGAAAAGCATCACCACTCACTCAGATAGACATTGCGTTCCTTCTAAATTTAGCCGACTGCACGACTGTTTCCCGTTTTGAACAAGGTTTGCGTAAACCTGGGCAGGATGCCCGGTGGATATATCACATTCTCTTTGCTGCGCCGTTACCGCATCTGCTCGAAGGACACGCCATTGGCATTCAGAATGTACTAAAGGAGCGTATCAATAACCTGCTGTGGGAACTCAACAATAAGCCTCAATCGCAAAACATACGAAAGCGTATTGCCTTTCTTGAGTCGGTAATTAGTCGATTAAGCGCTCAAACAGGATGACAAACGATAACCAAATCATATTAGCCCTTTTCCCAAATGCTCGTGGCTTTGGCTATGCCTGTATGAATGTGGATGAAAAGAAAATACTGGATTATGGAATTTTCAATGCACGTCCGCTACGTAATGAGTCACAGATAAGGCGGTTTAAAGCTCTTGAAAAATACCACAATCCTACTGTATTGCTTTTGCGGAATCCTAAAGGTACAAGTGCACAGAGCAAATCCCGGCTTACAGACTTCAACACCATTATCAAAGATCATACTGAACCGCGTAAAATTCAGGTGTACCATTATTCAAGACAGCAGATTCAGGATGTTTTTGAGGCATTTGGAGCTACTTCTAAGCAGGCCGTTGCGGAGCAGTTGATTGTTTGGTTTGAAGAGCTTGCAGACTATAGTCCACGAAAGCGGAAATACTGGACTGCCGAGGATTATCACATGGGAGTCTTTGATGCGATGGCACTGATCATCACGCACCAATATCTAACCAATTGATACTGCTCTACTGCCGCAGAATGTCTCAGTAAACTATACTGAGAAAAATTCATTCACAACAAAAAAGTCAAAAATGGAACAAAACAAAATCGACATCTATCAGATGGTCACCGACAAGATAATTGCCCTGCTTGAGAACGGAACAATACCTTGGCGAAAGCCCTGGACTGATGGAGGACTACCTAAGAATCTCATCACTGGGAAGCCTTACCGAGGAGTTAATGTCTTTCTTTTAGCTTCTCTAGGCTATGCGCAAAATCTCTTTTTGACATTTGAACAGGCTAAAGCACTGGGAGGATCAATCAAGAAAGGGGAGAAATCACAGCTGGTTGTCTTCTGGAAATGGATAGACATAAAAAATCCTGATACCACACCGCCGGACGAAAAGAAGAAACAAAAACCCATGCTCCGCTACTACCATGTATTCAACGTGGCTCAGTGTAATGGTATACCCGAAGATCGTATCCCTGTCATTACCCGACCTAATGAGCCGATTGGAGTATGTGAGGGCATCGTAGCAGAAATGCCTAACAAGCCTACCTTCCAGCATGTAGAGAACGAAGCTTACTATATCCCTGCCACTGACATCCTAAACATGCCGGACATTGAGTACTTCATAGAAAGCGAAGCATACTATGCGACACTTTTCCATGAACTCCTTCACTCTACAGGGCATAAGGACAGGCTCAACCGTAAGGAGCTGGTTGAACCGACACAATTTGGCTCATACAGCTATTCTACTGAGGAGCTAGTGGCAGAGATTGGCTCATGCTACCTGCAATCCTATGCAGGCATAGTCAAGAACGACATGGCGAACAGTGCCGCCTACATTCAAGGCTGGCTGGGCAAGCTCAAATCCGACAAACGAGTTATCATCTATGCCAGCGGCTTGGCACAAAGGGCAACTGATTATATCCTCAATGCTCCCCAACCTCAGAAGGAGGAAAGAATACAGGAGGAACCACAAATGGTTGCTGTATGATGTCAGGTTATATTCTCGATGAGTTGATGGAAACCCATTCACTTCTGGTAGTCGAATATCCGCGCGACAAAGAATATGTGGCGGAAGTGTTCATTAAGGACGAAGGATTTTTGTGGTACTCAGTCAGGCGTTATGGCTACCTGCCTACCAAATCTATCATCTTCCGTGATACCTATGCTTTCAACTGTAAAAGTCCACGCCCCTATAAGCCAGGGCAACACTGTGACGGATCGGTAACCGCTCCGGCACTTCACCTCTATAACCAGCTATGTTTGGTAAAAGGAATTGATCCGATTGCGCTCTATAATGAAGCGTATGATGATTCTATATATACTCATCACCAGTTAGCCGAGACTTTGCGCTTTGCGGAATGGCAGGGAGTGGAAATTATATACGATTGGACAGAGGAAGTTATTGAGGCAATAATGGAGAGCCTGCACGAGGTCAATCTGCATCAACTGGCAAATTTAGTGGAATCCCATATCGGAAAAAGTAACACCGCTAATTATGAGTAATATACAATCATCACGCAGTCTAAAGATTTGCTATGGCTACTATCCCAAAGTACGTAACAGACATCCAGTACTGCGCATAAAAGGACACTATCTCTCTGCTTTTGGATTCAATATTGGGGATGTTGTCGAGCTTTACATCACACAAAATAAAATCACAATCCGAAAAAAACAACTGAAGCCTCACTGAATATTGTGAGGCTT
>JAFDYP010000474.1 GCA_018267355.1 Bacteroidota bacterium | reverse complement strand
GATATTCATATAATCAGGGCAGGTGGTTAACTCTCCTATTAGATTTTAATTGCGATATTAGGCGCATACTATCACTATGGGCATCGCATCCGGTATCATCAAACGTCTCATCCTGCCGCAGCACCTGTGGCGCGTCATCAGCCTGCAGCGCAATCGCAAGAAGGTCAACCGCACCTATGACGATGCACAGCTCAAACTATACCACCAGCTCCTGCCGGGAGACTTTCTGCACTATGGCTATTTTGAAGATCCGGCTATTGCGCCTCAGGATATCACCATACGCATGATCTACGAGGCGCAGGATCGCTATGGGCAGAATATAGTAGACCTGATCACCGATCAGAATAGTGAGATACTGGATGTAGGCTGCGGTATGGGTGGCCTGCTTCGCCTGATGAATCAGAAAGGCTACAAGGCCATTGCCCTCACCCCTGACAAGAACCAGGTGCACCACATCACACAGACATACCCCAATCAGGTACTGGGCTGTCGATTTGAGGATATGGATATGACAGGCAATGAAGGACGCTTTGGTACGGTGATCACCTCCGAGTCACTTCAATATCTCAATCAGGATATCGCACTCCCTATGATCCTGAAGCTGCTGAAGCCAGATGGGCGCTGGATAGCCTGTGATTATTTCCGCACCGGCGAGGTGAGTGAAAAGAGCGGCCATCAGTGGCCGTCCTTTCTGGAGAAGCTGGAAAAGTATGGGTTGAAGATCATTTCACAGCGTGACATCACACAGCATATACTACCTACTATCTCCTATGTACATATGTGGGCCACACAGATCGGCATGCCTATCAAAGAGTTTGCACTAGGCAAGCTGAAAGTAAAAGCGCCCGGCATACACTACGCACTGGAGGGCAGCCTGCCACTCATAGAGCAGAAGATAGATAAGAACATCAGAACGATAGACCCGGTCGGGTTTGCAGCTACCAAGAAGTATATGCTGCTGGTGATAGAGCGGGCGTAGCCGCGCTCAGCTACTTGCTTTTGCGAGCCTCCAGCGATGCCTTGATCATAAAAATAGATAGGAAGGCAGAGGTGTAGAGTACATAGCCAAATGGCAAGGACAAAGTAGTAAGAAAGCAAACCAAAAATATCTGCAGACCGCACAAGATGACAATGCCGGGTGGCACAGCGCGGAGATAGCGCCCCGCCATGGCAAAATAGGCTAAAGGAACAAGGAGTATAATGGCAAGGTTGAATCCTCTGACGATATGCAATGTACGCTGCCCGCAAAACCATGCAAAGCCAACAGAACCCTGATAGATATGCCGGAATACGCTGATAGACTTATCGTCTGTGAGAAGATCTTTGTATAGTAATGGTATCCGTATGAAATGCGGCAGGTCACTCCATGTGCGGCTGACACTCAGCAGGACCAGGACGCCCGCGATAAGGCCGGCAGCTGCCCTGTACGCAGCTGCTCTGTCATATACGTACAGCCAGACTAGACCCGCGCTCAGAGGAATGAAGATGAAATACCTGCTCATGAGGCATGTCGCTGCTGCTATGCCTGCCGCAAACCAGTACTCATTTATCAATGCCCAGGCCAAGACGCCAACGTATAATAATACGATCGCTTCCTGTGTATGCATGAAATAAAAGGCAGCCCCTCCGGTCAGGAGGTAGGTGAATGCCGCCGCCGCTATGACTATCGATATATGCCCTAGTGTGAGTGCTGGCCGGCGCACTACTACCAGGCTGAAGATAGCACCGGCGAAAGCGAATAGAGATATCCACCTCATATCTATGTGCAGCGCTACCGGAATGCTGAAGGGTAGAAAGAAACCCGGAAGGTAAACTACCTGTATCGGCATACCATAAATATCTGATATGGGGGTATACACGGGCTGATGGGCGATGTATCTGTCACACATTTCCCTGAGCACAAGTAGCATGTCTGTCATCTGCCCTATAGGAGAGGAGGCAATATGCACGCGGAATATATTAGTGACCCAGTTGGTAATAATGATAAAGGAAACGAGGTACGCGACGTAGCCTGCTGAGACGGGCCACCGACCCGCAGAGGAGGTTTCTTGTTTTTCTCTGATCAGTGGCACTATACCTGCGCCTAGCCCGCTTATAGTAAAAATGACGGTGGCTAAACCTGTATGGTATCGCGTGAGCAGCAGGCATCCGATAGATATCAGACAGAAGCACAGGCATAGCAATGCTCTGGATTGCCGGGTCATCATGTATAGACTAGGTCTGTATCACACCCACATTGAATGGGCGCGTGATAGGTGCGTGATCTGCCATCTCGATACCCATGGAGATCATCTTGCGGGTATCCAGCGGGTCTATGATACCGTCAGTCCAGAGGCGTGCTGCGGCATACTTAGGATCGAGGGTGCGGTTGTACTTTGCTTTGATATCGTCCAGGATCTTCTTCTCTGCCTCCGGCTCTATGGTCTCGCCTTTGGCTTTGAGCTGGCTCACTTGTATCTGCAGCATGGTCTTGGCTGCCTGCTCGCCGCCCATCACCGCTATCTTTGAGCCGGGCCATGCATAGATCAGGCGTGGGTCATAGGCCTTGCCGCACATGGCATAGTTGCCCGCGCCGTAGCTATTGCCCACTATCACGGTGAACTTTGGCACTACGGAGTTGGCCACAGCAGCTACCAGCTTGGCACCGTCCTTTATGATGCCTCCCTGCTCTGAACGCGAGCCCACCATAAAGCCCGTGACATCCTGCAGGAATACCAGCGGTATCTTCTTCTGGTTACAGTTCATGATGAATCGAGCAGCTTTGTCGGCGCTGTCAGAGTAGATCACCCCGCCAAACTGCATCTCACCCTTCTTGCTCTTCACTACCTTGCGCTGATTGGCTACGATGCCTACTGCCCATCCGTCTATACGGGCATAGCCGCAGATGATAGACTGGCCGTAGAGCTCCTTGTAGAGTTCTATCTCGCTATTGTCCACGAGGCGTTTGATCACCTCCATCATGTCGTATTGCTTGGCGCTATCCTCAGGTATGATGCCATAGATGTCCGCTTCTTTCAGCGCAGGTTTGGCAGGTGTCGTGCGGTCATAGCCGGCTTTATTGCCATGGCCCATCTTGTCTACCAGCTGGCGGATCTTCTCTATGCACTCCTCGTCATTCTTCATCTTGTAGTCTGTCACACCGCTGATCTCGCTGTGCATGGCAGCACCGCCCAGCGCTTCATTGTCTATATCCTCGCCTATGGCAGATTTCACGAGGAAAGAACCCGCGAGAAATACAGAGCCTGTGCCCTCTACTATCAGTGCCTCATCACTCATGATGGGTAGGTAGGCACCACCTGCCACACAGCTACCCATGATGGCAGCGATCTGCGGGATACCGGCAGACGACATGATCGCATTATTGCGGAAGATGCGGCCAAAGTTCTCCTTGTCAGGGAAGATCTCATCCTGCATAGGCAGGAAGGCACCGGCGCTGTCTACCAGGTAGATGATAGGCAGGCGGTTCTCCATAGCTATCTCCTGTGCCCGGAGGTTCTTCTTGCCCGTCATGGGAAACCATGCACCTGCCTTTACAGTAGCATCATTGGCCACGATCATACAGAGGCGGCCCTTCACATAGCCCAGCATGGTCACCACACCTGCGCTAGGGCAGCCACCCTGCTCAGGGTACATGTCATACGCGGCAAAGAGGCCTACCTCCAGCTGAGGTGCACCCTTGTCTGTGAGCAGGTCTATGCGCTCACGGGCAGTGAGTTTTCCCTTCTCTTTGTGGCGCTCTATGGACTTTTTGCCCCCGCCGGCTTTGATCTGCTCGCCCAGCTTGCGCAGGTCGGAGATCATCAGCTTCATATTGTCTTCATTGCGGTTAAACTCCAGATTGGCCTTGTCGCTCATGTACTATGTAGATTTTTTGGCGACGCTAATATAGAAGAATACTAAAGAATGGGTAAATGCCGGTACAGGCAATAAAAAAGGGCAGCCTGTTCATGACTGCCCTTCCGCTTTCATGGTTAGCTTTTTATTTGCTCAGCTTAGCAAATTTGAGCCTGGCTGTAGTTTGATTGATCTTGATCTCTACGATGTATGTGCCATCAGCGAGCGCTTCCAGATGCAGTACATTCCTCAGTGGATTTGACACATCCATCATCTTCTGCCCCAGTGCGTCATAGATCACTATCTCATCTATCTTTTTGCCGCTGGTGCTGATATTGAGTACTGAGGTAGCAGGGTTTGGATAGAGCTGTATCTGGTCGGCTGCTATATCATCCGTGCTGAGGGCAGTCCGGCCTACCACCCGGAAATGACTCATGGGGCCACCACCATTCTTGAACGCATAGAAGGAAGAGTCACAGAAAGAAAAACTGCATCCCGCCCCATCACTGACAGTGAGGCATATAGTGTAGCGGCCGGGAGTAGCATAGGTATGTGTAGGGAATGGCTGTGTAGAGGTAGCGCCATCACCAAAATCCCAAAGATAATTGAGCGTGCCGGTAGGAGAGTAGATATACGCTGCATACCAGCCCGGTATAGTAGAGTCAGGGAATACGACCATGTATATCTGGCATGGCGTGAGCTGGTAGAGAGAGTCTGAGATCGACTTGCATGAAGAGGCCACACAGCCGCTATTGTCAGTCACTGTCACGCAGTACTCCTTCGTAGCATTGTGAGGGATAGTAGTGAGCGGATCCGGAGAGGAGCTGCCAAACGTACTATCTGACGTACATGACCACTGGTAGGTGTATGGGCCTGCGCCATTAGTGACAGATGTAGAAAGTGTAAATAGCGAGTCGTAGTTAGTATTATTGATCTCTACGGAGCAGTTATTAATGCTGCTCACATTGACAGTATCAGTGGTGCTATTGTTACATGACAGAGACGTGTCAGAGATATTGACCGTGATGGTGTAGTGGCCTGTCACCGAGTAGTGGTGTATGACCGATGTACCGGATCCGTATGAGCCATCACCAAAGTCCCAGGTAATAAGGGCTGTCGGAGAGAAATTGCCGTTCGCCTGAAAATTATAAACTGCATTGCTTATTTCGTATTTATTCAAAGTGAGGTTGCAGGAATAGGGGCCATCTGAGGG
>JAFDYP010000473.1 GCA_018267355.1 Bacteroidota bacterium | reverse complement strand
TCACATCCTCACGGCCCGGTGGCAAAGGCGGGGATGATATCTATTACTTCCAGGACCGCTGGGTCAACTACTTTACGCTGAAGGGCAAGACCCTGGCTAAACAATACGAAAACCCCGAGGATCCTGACAGCAAGATGCTCGGCATACTGCCCCTGCCCGGTGTGCGCGTAGAATTGAAAGACCCTGTGACCGATAGCGTCATAGCCTCTGCCCTGTCTGACAAGGGGGGTAACTATACTTTCTCACTTGAGTCGGAGCGGGACTACAAACTGACCGGCAGCAAGTATGACTACTTCAATAAAAACGAAAGCGTCACTACCAAAGGCAAGCGCCACCAGGACTCTGTCTACATCACCCTCCACCAGGATCTGGAGCTGGACAAGATCTTCAAACAGAAGATGATAGTGATACCGAATATCTACTATGACTATGACAAGGCCACCCTGCGCCCTGAGTCCAAGGTAGTGCTCGACTCTGTGCTCTCTTTCTTCAAAGACAATAAAGACCTGACTATAGAGATCGGCTCTCACACGGACAGCCGTGGTAGCGATGCGTACAACCTCAAGCTCTCACAGGCCCGCGCTCAGTCAGTGGTGGACTACCTGGTAGAGAAAGGCATCAATCGCGACCGCCTGATAGCCACCGGCTACGGGGAGACCAAACTCGTAAACAAATGCGCGAACGGTGTGCCATGTACCGAAGAGGAACACGTACTCAACCGCCGCACCACCTTCCGCATCGTAGGCTCCAAGCAGCCTATCGAGTCTGTAGAACCGGCAGATGTACCCGTAGAGAGCGAGCCTGCGCAGGATAGTATCCCTACCATACCTGACAAAAAATAAACCAACTCAGTTGCGAGAAAAATTTCCATATAAAATAGATGTCAGATTTTTCAAAGCGATCTTCAGGTTACGAAGCGATAAGCCATGTCTCGACAGGCTGAATCCAGCCTTCTTTGTTCTCCTTACACAATATACTTAGCGGGTAATCGGTGCTACTAAAAAGTAAACGCCCCTCTGACCGATATCAGAGGGGCGCAACATATATATATTAGCTGATTAATATGACCGCACCATGAGGCCCACTATGATCGCTACATTCTGCGTAGAAGAAGACGCCTCGCGCAGGTACACATCAAAGCTATTGGTCTGTATATTGCCCACGATAGCGAAAACATCATTATCAGCATTCCACTGACCTCCGCTGGACGTATTAGAACCCGGATTGACAGACATCACCGTGATCAGTGGCAGATAGCTGGATATACTTTGCGAGAGCGTGATGGTCACTGATGCATCGCTGCCACTGCTGTAGTTTCTGGTAGCGCCGGAGACGATACCCGTAGCACTGCCCGGGGTGAAGCTGCCTCCTACGTCACCCAGGTTGATAGTGCCATAGAGCATAGCTACCATGCCGTTTGACGGAGAGGTAGTAAGCAGGCCTGTATTATCGGTGTATACTATCCTGTTGCCGGTGCCTGCCAGGTTGTTGATCCTGGTACCACCTGTGAAGTCACTGCCATAGTTGATGTCGAGTACATTGCCGCCATCCTTCACGAGTGCGCGAGAGGCGCCGGAGTTGCCCCGGCTGCTCTGGTCCGTATTACCGAGTATGAAGTCAAAGCCACCGTTTGTGATGGTACCGGTCGCCCGTATTGTGCCGCTCACATCAACGGTATAGGCCGGGCTGGCCGTACCGACACCCAAACTGCCGGATACGATCAGGCCATTGGTAGGTGCAGCATTGGCGCCTGCATAGCTGCCTACTGCCACTCCGCCGCTCACATCCAGCTTAGACAGCGGGGCGGAGGTGCCTATCCCTACACTGCCACCGTTCAGGTAGCTGCTGCCGGAGCTATTGAGGTAGACAGTTTTTGTGCCCTGATTGCTGATGGCAAAGCCATGCGCGCCTGCAGCATTATTGGTCATCCACTCCAGGTCGCCGTCTGCCGGAGAGTAGAGTTTCTTATCTGTAGCATTGAGCCCCGTACCCGAAAATCCCAGGCCACCATTACTACCTATCTCCAGTTTCTGAGAGGGTGAGGTAGTAGCCACGCCCACACTACCGGTATTGAGTATCATCATGCTCACCAGCGCACTGGTCGTAGCAGTTTTGTCAGAGCCTTGTGTCAGCAGGGCCAGGCTGGATCCGTTAGAGCCGATACGGGCCCAGCTAGCGGTGGTGCTGGATTTGAGCTGCATCAGCGCATCTGTACTGCTCAGGTCTACATTCATAGCCTGAGAGGTACTGCTGTTTACCACATTCAGGTTATTGGCCGGGCTAGCGGTACCGATACCTACGTAGCCGCTTTCATTGATCACCATGGCACTATTAGTTACGCCCGAGCCGCTGCTATTAGACGTACCAAAATACAGCTTCGTGCCTGACGCGTTGGCCTGTGAGGCGATACGCGCCGTAGGATTATTGCCGGCATCATTGATGAAATCCAGCGCTGTAAAGTTGCCATTGACATAAGAAGAAGCCTCATCTGTGATCGTACCCTTCTGTGTACCGGTGAAGCTCGATATCTGTGATCCCTTCACATCGAGCGTAGTGAGCGGATTAGTGGTGCCCACACCTACATTACCGCCGGCATTGTACAGGTTGCTGGTAGGCGTCCAGTTGCTGCCATTGTAGTAGAGGGTCTGGCCCGGCGTGCCGCTGCTGAGGCTCACAGACGTGATACCCGCAGTAGCTACATTAGAGGCTTTGATGATGTAGTTCACCACCTGGTACGGGTCATAGGTATTGATCGTAGGTGCGGTCACACTGCCTGATATACTCGTGGTCGGCACCGTGAAAGGAATATTGGGCGTAGTGGTAGGATTGCCGCTATTGAAAGTCGCATCGCCACTAGTACCCGCAGTACCTATGCTACCCGATACAGATAGTGACGGTATGCTGTGGCTGTGAGCAGAGCCCGCATTGGAGGTGATGGCAGGGACATTGATCGTGTGATTATGACTACCTGCAGAGATGATGATGCCGGTATTGGCATTGGAGGTAGCGCCGCGATCCGAGGTAGAGACACCACCGCCCCCGGAGCTCATGCCATAGTGGAAAGTATTCGGATTGCCCGCAGCGTAGCCACCGTCATTAGACCGGAGGCCCACATTATGCTGGTGCGCACCTGCACCATCTGTAGTGCTGAAAGACTGCGCGGGTACGACGTGCGTATGCGCGGCCTCTGTGCCGGTGGTACCGGTGCCTGTGCTCAGCGAGAAGCTATGCGAGTGAGCCGGCACGGTATGCACGTGATTGGGCAGTGTGGCATTGATAGTAGAGGATGGAAATTGCAGGTTGTGCGTCAGCGTAGGTGTGGTGCTGGTAGCGCCACCGCTCAGGCCAAGCGAACTGTACGGTGCTACGCCGCTCAGTCCAAAGGCCGCCTTGCCACGCAGGTCGGGCAGGTTGAATGTACTACCAGAGCCACCATAGGTATATCCTATCACAGCGTAGAGCGCGGCATAGGTACCAGTAGTACTCTGAGAGGAGCCATCGCATAGCAGCCAGCCCGGAGGCGGGGTACTGCCACCATAGCTGGTGATCGTACCTATCGGCACTTGTGCATTTACAGATTGCCACTGCGTACCATCATAGTACTCCAGCACACCCAGGTCACTATTAAACCTCGTAGCGCCTGCCAGTGGCGAAAGAGGGCGCTGGGCAGTCGTACCGTTTGGCAGCTTCACGGCATCGGTAGTGCGCACATCCAGTGCCACAGAGGGTGTAGTAGCAGAAAAGTTACCTATACCCACATTACCGGTTACATATTGATTACTCGTGGTCACTGCCGGGCTGGCAGAGGTGTTGGCTATGGTCCAGTCCTTTGAGCTGGCACCGGCATCAGAGATGCGCACCCATTGAGTGCCATCCCAATAGTAGAAGCCCGGGGTCACCGCAGTCGTTCCGCTTCCGGCTGTGGCAGTATTATACACCAGTGTAGAGGTAGTGGGGCTCAGTGCCAGCGGGGCAAAGTTACCGGTAGATGTCAGCGCTACACGTGGCAAGAGTACGCCGTCTGTAGAGCTTGATATATCCAGTTTGGCCTGAGGTGTAGTGGTACCGATACCTACATTCTGGCCATAAGTCATTACTGTCACGCAGGCGAGGGTTAGCAAGAGCAATACTTTTTTCATAGTCATTTTTTTGGGTGGAAAAAGTTGACAAAAGTAATACTTTGGCCGAAAAAGAAGACCGGTTTACTGAAATATCTTATTGTTAAATCCAACAAATTGACACCCATCGATATAGGTAACCCACAGAGGAGATTCTTTAGGCCTCT
>JAFDYP010000472.1 GCA_018267355.1 Bacteroidota bacterium | reverse complement strand
TGCATATCCTCAAATCAGTATTATGATCGCATACATTTTTCCCGGACAGGGCAGCCAGTTCAAAGGCATGGGCAAGGACCTGTACGAAAAGTCTGACCTCGCAAAGGACTATTTCAAAAAGGCTGATCAGATACTCGGCTTCAGTATATCATCCATCATGTTTGAAGGGTCTGATGAAGACCTGAAACAAACAAAGGTCACACAGCCTGCTGTCTTCATCCACTCTGTGATATCTGCCCTGCTCATAGACGGCTTCAAGCCTGATATGGTAGCTGGCCACTCTCTGGGCGAGTTCTCCGCTTTGGTAGCCAATAAGACGATGAGCTTTGAAGAAGCTCTGCGCCTCGTGAGCATCCGGGCTCTGGCCATGCAAAAAGCCTGTGAGGTTGTGCCGTCTACGATGGCTGCCGTGCTGAAATATGAAAGCGAAGCACAGGTAGAGGAGATATGCAAATCTATCACAGACGAGGTGGTGGTACCGGCAAACTATAACTGCCCCGGCCAGCTCGTCATATCAGGATCGGTCAAAGGTATAGACATAGCGATGGAGAAACTGACCGCCGCAGGTGTGCGCCGTGTGCTGAAGCTACAAGTAGGCGGTGCCTTCCACTCACCACTGATGGAGCCTGCGCGAGAGGAGCTGGCTGCCGGTATAGAGCAGGCAGTATTTGCCACACCTGTTTGTCCTATCTACCAGAATTATACTGCCAAGGCGGAGATAGATCCCGCTGCTATCAAATCTAATCTGATAGCCCAGCTCACAGCGCCTGTGCTCTGGGCTCAGAGCGTGCGCCATATGATAGCAGATGGCGCTACAAACTTTATAGAAGTCGGCCCCGGCAATGTACTGCAGGGATTGGTCAGCAAGATCGACAGCACAGTCGCTACTGCCAAGGCATAATCACTTCTTCAGATAGGCGTGGACCCTGTCTGCCACATTTTTGCGGATATCGTACCAGAAGAGATTGTAGTCTACCAGGTGGAGTACGTTCCAGCTTCTTACCAGCGGCAGTCTTGTTTTGACCCAGAGATAATCCTGATGGACCTGTGCCGATGCCGCATGCTCCCAGCGGTGGCGGCGTATCTTTAGGAATATGCCGCCCAGTGATGCAGATGCCGGTACGAGCGTAGTGTCGCGCAGCCAGGTGATCGGGTTTGCACACATCGGGTTGCGCAGTACGTCTTTGCCCGGGTCATAGCCGGTGCGAAAAGACGACCACGTCACATAGCAGCCTGTCTCGGTAGCATTGGCGCATGGCCGCAGTACCTTGTACCAGGTCGTATCTACACCCATCCCTACAGTATAGGCGCACACCAGTTGTTTTGCCAGAGGTTTGCCGTCAAAGAACTCCCTCAGCAGCCGCCATGAGTGATTGCTGCCCTGGCTGTGAGACGCTATGATGATGGGGCGTCCCTGATTATAGTGATCGAGATAGTATTGAAAGGCTGCCTTGACATCCTGATAGGCAAAATCAAGCCCTTTGGGCCCATTGATACTATCATGGTAGCACTTAATATTGCCCTGACGATAGCGTGGTGCATACACGCGGCAGCTCGCATTGAATACGCCCGCCTGAAAGCGCACCGGCAGCTTGTCTATCCTTTTATTGAGTCGCTTATTGGCCAGGTCTGCGTTCCATGTTTTACCCTTTGAATAGAGTGTGGGGTAGACATAAAATACATCAACCTCCTTTAGTGAGTCACTGATCCATTTTTCATCAGGAGGTATCACATCAGCGGCATCCTTGCGGTAGGGTAGGGCGCTCCAGTACCTATCCTGTGTGTAGTCGGGAGCAGCAGGCTGATCAGCAGCAGAGAAAGTAGCCGGCAGCTGTGCAGCAGCAGTGAGGGTAGCAAAACAAAAAGCGAAAAGAAGGATGCGCATCGGTGTGGGTATTAAAAAAGCCCGGCAGATGCCAGGCTTGTATGTCAGAAACCGTATTCGGAAAATTTCTCTGTGAATTCGTCGGCTTTGTAGGCCGGATTGAGCACTACGTTGGAGTATTCATATTTCTCAAAGATCCCCTTCTCGTCACTCATCTCCTGATAGAGTGGGATATTGGTCGCGGCATCTACATACATGATGCTCTTCTTGGCGTAGGAGCTTGGTACTTTGAGCGTCTTGCCGGCTACGCTTGCATCCAGTGAGCGGTAGGCCGGATTCAGCTCCATGATGTGGTACTCAGATACCAGCAGGCGCTTTGCCATAGAGTTTACAGTCTCGCCGTTCTGTCCGGTCGCATTCACATAGGCATAGGTCGGGTCTTCTATCTCTAGCTTATAGCACTTGCGGCCGTTGTAGTTTACCTCGCCCAGCAGGGTAAATACTTTGTCAAAGCCTCCCTGTGCATCGGCGCGCTTCACCCCGGCAGATACGATGTCACGTACTACGCTGAAGCCGGATGTCAGCAGGGTGTGGTGCTGGTTCTTGCTCAGCAGGTTGCTGGTAGGGGCTAGTGTGAGAGACGGCAGAAACTTGCCCGGATTCACACGGATCTTATTGTCACGCTGCCCGGTCACATAGAGCAGCTCGGTACCTTTATTAGGGTCGCTCAGCACTTTGGCATAGATCTTCAGCGGGTTTACATTCACCTTGGTGAACATTGACATCTTGTTAAACTCATTGCCCTTGCCCACTATGCGCTCGGCCGCATTCATAGTGAATGTAGCTCCGGTGTGGCGGGCTATCGTGTTCAGCATATTGTCTACTATCTGGCGGGTCTGGCTGGCGGGAGGTGCAGCAGACGTCATGGTCAGGCAGAGCACAGCTAGCAGGGCCACAGGCAGAAGCGCATTCTTTTTCATTCTATATTTTTGGTTTTAGTGAGTTGATGCAGAGCTCAGGCAATTGCAAATCAGATGCCAATGCGCGCAAAGCTAACCCACAAAGCATAAAAACAAAAAAGTCCCGCCAAACGACGGGACTTTTCTATCTAAAAAAATCTTAATTACTCAGCTATTACAAACTTGCGGGAGGCTGTAGTCTTGTTATTGCCTACGCTCAGGATATAGATACCTGCAGGCAGGTTACCCTTATTGATAGTCGTAGTGTTCTCACCCATCTTGGTAGCGATAGCAGACTGGTATACTACGCTGCCTACTATGTTTGTGATGGTCAGTTTGCTCGTACCTGCTACCTCAGAGGTGAAGGTCACATTAGCCTCAGCTGTCATCGGGTTAGGCTGTACAGTGAGGGCAGATACGGTAGCTTTGATATCATTGATACCTGTAGGGCATTGACCGGTAGTAGCTGTCAGGCCAGGTACATTGGTATTGACCGGATCGCAGTTGCCACCGGCAGCTTTCACACGCAGGTAGAGATATACGCTACCGGCATCAGCGTCTATGCTGTCTATGTTATAGACGCCTTGGTTTTGAGTATTTACCGAGAGCAGGAGATGCAGCTTGTACTCACCTACGGCGTCGTTAGTAGTTCCCTGTATGCGGAATGTACCTAGATCGTTAGGATTAAACTCGTTAGTAGCACTCGTGCTGGACCAGCACAG
The DNA here is from genome assembly GCA_018267355.1 of Bacteroidota bacterium. Lineage (GTDB taxonomy): Bacteria > Bacteroidota > Bacteroidia > Chitinophagales > LD1 > UBA1941. The sequence goes on along the minus strand of JAFDYP010000472.1, from coordinate 265 downwards.
GCCGCACGGCAGGTTGTCCATCACATCTATTTTCAGCTTGTAGATATTTACGGTATTGCCTTGAGCTGTGAAGGTCGTATATGTCTTGAAAGGTATATCCAGCGTAGTAGATGCCCCCTGTATGATACATGGTATACTATCCAGAGCAGGGAAACCATAGCCAGTACCGGGATTGATGGTAGACACCTGTGAGCTACCGCAGTACTGTGCATAGCTGGCGCCAAAGAAAAGTGTGAGTGATAATAGGGTAAATAGTTTTTTCATG
>JAFDYP010000471.1 GCA_018267355.1 Bacteroidota bacterium | reverse complement strand
ATCATTGGCCAGCAGTAATTCAAACAATTTCACTGTAGCTGCAGCATCACCATCAGCACGGTGGCGGTTTTCTATCTTGATATCCAGGTAGCCGCATATTTTACCCAGACCATAAGAGTCAAGCCCCGGGAATATCTTTCGCGCCAGACGTACGGTACAGAGTTTATTAGAGGTCAGATCATAGCCGCAGGCAGCGAGTTCATTTTTGAGAAAGGAATAATCGAAATTGACATTGTGTGCTATGAAGACTTTGCCATACAGCATATCGTATATCTTGTCTGCCACCTCCCAAAACTGAGGAGCCCCCTTGACCATAGCATTGCTGATGCCTGTGAGACCGGTGATATAGTAGGGAATGTCCTGACCGGGATCGATCAGTGTCTGATAGCTGTCTGTGACCCGCTGGCCATCATGTATGTAGATGGCTACCTCGGTGATACCATTGGCAGAGGCATGGCCTCCCGTGGTCTCGATATCTACTATGGCATATAGCATTGCGGCCTACTAAAATAGCGATTTGGCAGGCCATGACCGGCGAAAAATTATTCACCTGACGGAGGGCTATTCTGCGATCTGCATCTCCTCCTCCTCAGTATCCAGGCTACCTGAGCGGTAGTAGAGGTAGATAAAAAAGATGCTCACGGCAGTGAGGATATGCCAGAGGGCATGGCCCTGCAGGAAGCTATCAGGCTGGCAAGCCATGCGCTCGCGGTCCAGCACCCACACACTGCCAGCAGCAAACATGATGAGGAAAGCGGCATACATGTATTTCGTAAAAAAGCCGGTACGATTGACGGCCAGCGTGTAATACATGCCCGTGATGATGATCATGAGCAGCAGCCCCGGTACGAGTGCATTGATATTGATACGCCAGAGCCAGTTGAAGAAGGCAATATTCAGAAGCAGTACCAGCACCTTGGCCCACTTGTGAGAGTCACGGGTGGTACCACGATGATTGAAATAGGGAAATATCTTATAAAGGTTGAGTACCAGTATCATGGCTATGACCGAATAGAGGCCGGTCTGATCCAGCTTTTGAAACACAGCAGTCAGAGAGGCATGATAAAAGAAGCTGCCTATAAAAAGATAGATACAGGAAAGGCCATACATAATGGAAAACAGCGGATAGCGCACCAGAAAATTGCCGGAATCCGTGCGGTTTTCATTTTTGTAATCGTGCACACCCAGTGTGAGCGCAAAGAGGCCCACAGCGAGATAGGCCAGGTTAGACCATGTATTGGCAGGCTGGCGGATGGCCTCGTCCATGTGATTGGCCTCGCAGAAGTGAAAAGCATTGCCACCGGCTATAGCCATATGGCCCCATACGTCAGTATGACGGTAGGCGTGATAGGCCAGCATCAAAACCAATGTGGTAAACAGGAATATCATAGCGGGCAGGCGGAAGGCCCTTCTCCGCAGGGACTCCAGGTACAGGCGGTCGCGAAGTATCTCTGCCCTCTCAGCGCTATATAGTCTCATGATATCACTCTTTGTTTGAGTGTACGAATATAGCGCAGATTAGTTTTTCAGTATGTAATGATGGATACGATATCCTGTGTGTACGCTGAAATTTTACCGAGCCCTGACAGAAAACCAAGCTCGACTATAAATGCGAACCCGGCTACAATGCCGCCCTCGGCTTTGACCAGCTCGGCAGCGGCCATGGCTGTACCCCCTGTGGCCAGTACGTCATCGTGTATGAGTACATTCCATCCGGGCTGTATCACGCCCTCATGGATCTCCAGTGTAGCAGAACCATACTCCAGCGTATATGTGTATGATTTGGTCCTGGCCGGCAGCTTGCCCTTTTTGCGCACAGGCACCAGCGGTATCTGCAGCTTATTGGCCAGCAGCATACCTATGAAAAAGCCCCGGCTCTCTACCACGCAGACTGCATCAGGTTTAGCCTTGAGCTGACTGATGATATCGGTAGCTATATCGTCGCATAGCTGCCAGTCTAGAAACACAGGTGTGATATCTTTGAATAGAATACCGGGCTTGGGAAAATCAGGTACATCGCGTATGGCAGCATTGAGCCGCGTAGCTACAGTAGAGGTCTCAGTTTGTATCATTTCACCAAAATAAGGGTATAAATGTGACATAGGGAAATAAGGCCGGCATGATCAGCTCCCTCAGAGACAAGTGAATAAATATCAGGAGAGAGGACTGCCGCAAAACATATATTTGCCCGCGATGACAGTGGAGATCTATACAGATGGCTCTGCCCGGGGCAATCCCGGCCCCGGCGGCTATGGAGCAATCCTGAAATACGGCCAGCATGAACGCGAACTATCTCAGGGCTACCACCTCACTACCAATAATCGGATGGAGCTGCTGGCTACCATTGTGGCACTGGAAACCCTGACGCGCGATGGCCTGAATGTGATGATCTACAGTGACTCAAAGTATGTAGTAGAGGCCGTAGAGAAGAGATGGGTCTTCGGCTGGGAGCAAAAGAACTTTAAGGATAAAAAAAATCCGGACCTCTGGCAGCGCTTCCTCAAAGCGTACCGCCGCCATCATGTGCGGTTTACCTGGATCAAAGGACACAATAATCATCACTACAATGAGCGCTGCGATGTACTGGCCACACGGGCGGCCGACTTTGGCCCGTGGCTGGAGGATACGGGATTTAAAAGCTCACTATAGCTCTATTCAAAGAACCTCCATGCTCCGCCAAATTTGAAAGTGGCATCAGCTGCCGGGTAGAGCGGCGAGGTATAATATCCCTTTTGCTTGCCAAAAAAGCTGGACAGGTTGGTGCCCATCAGGTAGATCCGCACGGTCTTGATCTTGACATTCAGGAAGACATCCATGACCGGGTAAAACTTCAGCTCCCAGTCATTCTGCAGATAAAACTGTCCTGTAAGGGGGTTATATGCATTCCCCTTGAATGGCGTATAATAGCGCAGATCCACACCAATGGCAAAGAGTAGTGCCTTCTTGAAAACATAGCGCTCATAGTACACGCTCGTCTTGGTAGTGACCAGCGGCAGGCGGATCACATCACTACCGGCAGACTTCTGAAACCAGACATCGTTATCAAAGTGGAAACCTTTGATGCCAAATCGATTTGAGAAGGACAATACAAGCATATTCATAGCGCGGCTCTCGTAGGCGGGGGTGACGGGGCCAGAAAAGTAGAAGTAGTTTTTCAAAACATAGTTGTAAGCTGAAACCCGTATGCCGATCTTATCTACTGTATAGTCCCCGCCAAACCGGAAGATGCTCATACGTGGCAGGTTGTAGAAGTACTGATAATTCAGATTGTCGAGATTGGCATTGAGCGGCAGGCCGTTTGACTGAGTAGTATGTATCCCTGTGATCGTATCTGAGCGCAGGCTATGGTAGATCCAGTCTGCGTGCCTGAGCTGGTAGCCCGCCCCTGCCGTAATGCGGCCAAACTGCCGAAAGTCTACCCCTACTTCTCCATTGGCGGTGAGGTCATTCTGATTGTACCCGGCCATGTAGTAGGTCACGCTCGCCTTGTACAGCAGGCGTGAATTGACTGCCGGGTTGCTTTTTATGTAGCCGTCTACATAGAGATTGGTGAATTTAGGCTTCTGCCCAAACTCCCGCATGACAAAGTAATCAAGGTTGGCCGAGGCCCCGATGATAAAGTTGAGCTCTTTGTAGGTAGAATCTGAGGTTAGCTTCTTCGCCGTATAGTCGAGTCCAAAACGATTTGCTGCTTTGAGGTAGCCGCTGGTATACCGCATAGTATCGCCCATAGTCAGGTATGGGTAGTAGGAGGAGTCCCCCTTGAGGTCAAAATACTGATAGTGGT
>JAFDYP010000470.1 GCA_018267355.1 Bacteroidota bacterium | reverse complement strand
TGTGAGTAGCTACAGCCGTGAGCATCAAAGGACCGGGCGGTGTAGCGCATAGATGATACAGTATAGCTGAATGGGGACAGTGAAGTAGAATCACTCAGGTAGATAGAGGGTGTCCATATCACACTGTCTCCGGTCACAGTACCCAGTTGCGCGTTTTCGCCGTGGCATATCCTGACAGTGTCACGGGCAGGCAATTCCTGCATTCCTTGCACATTGATATGAAAAGTACCCGTAGCGCTGCAGCCCAGGTTATTGGACGCGTGGATAGTGTAGGTAGTATTGACCGATGGCGAGAGAAGCGCAGTAGCGATGGTGTCTGTAGTAGACGGTACACGGCCACAAGTATCACATGCCGTAGCAGTCCAGGTATAGTGGTCAGTACCGAGGGCCATCCGCACCGTCTGACCGTAGCAGACGGAGGTATCATGCACATCCAGCACCGGAGTGGTCACCGCAAGGATAGAGTCGAGATCAAATGGCACACTGCATCCTACCTGGTCTGTGAGTACAAACCTCGGGTAATAGACACGCGGATCCGTATACGTGTAGTTGAAATTCATAGCGCCGGTATGTAGGATACCATTGCCCAGGTCGCAGGTCACTGTCTGAATATTGGATGGTGAGAAACCTGAGAAGGAAACTGTCAGTGGCACACAGCCGGAGTTGCCCGTCACCGAGAAGTGTCCCGTAGGTCCCTGTACGGTGATAAGATTATTATAGACCACTGAGTCGCTGCATCCCTGCGTAGCGGTAGCTACCAGGCTTACGGTATAGACACCGGGATATGAGTAGATGTGCGTTGGATTTGACGCTGTATCGGTAGTACCATCTCCAAAGCTCCATTTGAATCGCAGGCCGGATCTATTGGTCATGCTGTGAAAGGTAGTGACCAGCGGCGGACAGGTGCTGAAGGACTGGCTGGCGCGAAAATCTACCACCGGGGCGCTCACATGCACTACTACTGAGTAGAGTGAATCACAGCCGGTACTATCCATAGCACGCAGGCTCACAGTATAGTCTCCGGAGGTATGAAAAATATGAGCTGGTGCCGGGCCTATAGCTGTATCACCATCACCAAAGTTCCAGAAATAAAAAGCGGCATTCTGGCTACGGTTACTAAAGCTAACCCTCGTACCTGGACAAGTGGCAGTATCACAAAGGAACTTAGGTTTAGGTCGGCCTGCTGTGATGAGACCAGGTACTGCCGTGCTGACCGTGCAGCCGTTGGTATCGGTCACTGTGAGAGATACATTATAGATAGAAGCTACTGTATAGGTAGTGGTAGGATTGGCAGTAGAGTCCAGATGGCCATTATTAAACTGCCAAGCGTACGTGACAGGTGAGTTCGTAGATACCTGGCTGGTAAAGTGAACGACAAATGGCACATCGCATGAGCGGCGATTGTCTGGTGTAAAGGAAACGGCAAATCCGGCATTCACTGTGATAAAGTGAGCACGGGTGATGGTATCCGTACAGCTGCCATCACGAATAATGAAGGTAACAGCATATACACCGGTACCAGTGTACACGTGCGTCGGATTCTGGCGGGTAGAAGTAGTACCATCGCCAAATAACCACAGCCAGCTAGTGCCGGCCATAGGAGAGCGATTTTCAAAGGTGACCTGCTCACCTGTACAAACCGTTTGCTTGTCTGATCTGAAATCTGCAGCAAGATTGATCACTGCTACCGCCTTTACAGTACTGGCAGTACATCCGTTTGCACTGGTCACGGTCAGTCGCGAGTTGTACCTGCCATAGCTATAGGTGTGTGTAGTATTGGCTGTAGTAGCCATACCACCATCACCAAAGGCGAGAGCGTAACTTAAGCCCGTACCCTGAGACTGATCTGTAAATGTCACAGTCTGCGAGGTACCGCAGGTCGTAGCAGGAGTCAGACTGTAGCTGGCTACCGGAGTCGGCCATACCCTTATGTAGGCCGGCTTGGTCAGGCTGGCGGTACAGCCATTCGTATCGCGAGCCACGAGCGTTACACTATAGAGACCACTCTGGCTGTAGCGGTACGAGGTATTCATAATGCTGCTACCAGCTCCATTGCCAAAGCTCCATGCGAAATGATCTATCGGTGCAGAGCCTGCAGTGCTGATCGTGGCATCAAAAGCGATTGAGTCGCCTATGCAGGCTGTATTGCGGCTTGCTGTAAAATCTATGGAAGGGATCCCATTTACGATGATCGTCTGAGTAGAAGAGTCTGTCTGGGTACCATTAGATGCCACCAGCGTGATGTGGTAGATGCCGGGAGTAGCGTAGGTGGCCGATGGATTTTGTTGAGAAGAGGTATTGCCATTGCCCAGGTTCCAGCGCCAGGTGGTAGCTCCTGTGGAGTGGCCGGTCATGTGCACCAGCAGCGGCGAGCAGCCATGTGTCACATCACAGCTGAAAGACGCCGTGCCTGTGGCCATAGAGACAGCCGAGATGAACAATAAGCAGGTAAGGGTAACGAGCTTCATAATCTAGTTTGATCGGGTATACGGCTGATGCTCGGTTCGGGGTACTTTCAGAGTATTGTTTATCACAATCGCACTATTGTACACCTAAAGGGTATCGGGCGTATGGCTAGATATACTCCGATCCTAGGATTAAGTTTCAATGCAGGGGGAATAATTCTAAATTTCTGGACAGATGTAGTAAAAGATATACAGGATCTAGCGTATGAGTGTCACCGATCCCTGGGCCTGTATGTCATAGCCAGCTTCGCATTTGCCCGCCAGGGCATAGACATAGACTCCCTGCTCTGCAGGAGTACCGTTGGCAGTGCCGTCCCAGCCGTGCTCCAGATCCTTGCCCTCAAAGATCATGGCTCCCCAGCGATCAAAGATCCTGAAGGACTCTACCTGAGCGAGGGTACGCGAGCGTACATATAGAATGTCATTGGTACCATCACCATTAGGCGTGAAGGTATTAGGTATAAATACTGAGGCTGGATCGCACTGCTGCACCTGTATCTGCATGGAGTCGCTGGCAGTACAGCCATATTGGTTGGCTACCGATACAGCTACTGTCTGAGGGCCGTGCGGTACCAGCGTAGTGATACGACAGTCTGCACAGCTCAGCGTGTCCTGAGCGGTCCAGCGGTAGCTGGTGGCACCGATGGCCTCTGCTGCTATGGTGATCTCTGCCCCAGCCGTAGCCAGTGTGTTGCCCGGCAGTTTCACAGACGGAGACGGATTCACATGGATAGTGACCCTGTCAGTATCAGGTACGCAGGTACCACTCCTCGTGATCACTTGTACCACCTGAGTCGTCTGGCCTGCGGTGATCACCGGATCCGGGCCATTGTGCGTCAGGCCTTCTGCCTGCCACTGATAGGATGCACCACTGTAGGAGGTGTCTATCAGATCGAGGTGCAGCTGCACCGGCATGCCACTGCATACGGCAGTATCTCCGGTCAGTGTAGCGTATACATGAGAAAGTATCTTGAGTGGTATCTGTTTTGATACTGCACAGCCGGAGCTGTTGTATGCTGTCGCTGTGTAGGTGATAGATGAGGCTGGCGTACACACCGGTGCCAGGGCCGTAGGACTGCTCAGGTATGATGCAGGAAACCAGCGCACACTATCAGCCTGTATGGCAGGAAACTGGATCGTCTCATTCAGGCAGGCGCTGAGGCTATCAAATGCCGGAAATACCGGCGGAGCAGCTATTTGCACGGTGAAGCGATCGGTCGCACTGCAGCCTCCGGTAGTAGTAGCTGTGACAGTATAGGTGGTCAGGACCGACGGACTGGCTGTCAGGATCGCGGTAGTATCCTGTATGTTTGGCACACGACCGCAGGTATCACAGGCTTTGGCTATCCAGCTATAGTGATCCGTGCCGAGTGCTACCCTGACCGACTGACCTGGGCAGATCACGGTATCGCGCAGGTGCATGACCGGCAGCACACCTACGGTGACCGAGTCCAGGTCATATGGTACCGAGCATCCTATGGCATCTGTGAGTATGAATTTAGGATGGTAGATGCGTGGCTGAGTATAGTTGTAGGTAAAGTTCAGGGAGTCATTATACAGATGGCCATCGCCCAGATCGCATACGATACTTTGCGTATTGCCTGATACCGTACCGGAAAATTGCACCGGTACGATACCGCAGCCCCTGTCCGGTGTCATGGAGAAATTGCCCGTAGGGCCCAGCACGGTGATCAGGTCTCGGTAGATCACCGTATCAGTACAGCCCAGCTTGCTTGCACCTATCAGCTTTACAGTATAGACACCCGGGTGAAAGAATATATGCGTAGGATTGGCAGCAGTATCCCTATATCCGTCACCAAAATCCCAGGTGTACTTCAGGTCGCTCCGGTTGCTCACACTACTGAATACGGATACCAGCGGCGGGCATGGAGAGAAGGTACGGTCTACATGAAAATCTACCGCAGCAGAATCTACCTTGATCAGAGAATTCTTTGTCAATGTGGAGTCGCAGCCCGATGTATCTATGGCGGTCAGGCTCACGCTGTAGCGGCCATAGTTGCGATAGATGTGTGTAGGATTGGTCAGCGTAGAGGTATCTCCATCACCGAAATTCCAAAGGTACTTGCTGGCACCGGTAGTCCTGTTGGCAAAATGCACTGCTGCGCCGGGGCAGGTCAGCGTATCTGCGGTGAACCTTGTCCATGGCCGTGAGGTGGTGATGTATCCGGGCATGGACATTACCTCCTTACAGCCATTAGTATCTACCACAGTGAGGCTCACATTGAATGTAGAAGAGGAGTGATAGATATTGGTCGGGTTTGGGTCGTTTGAGGTATGTCCGTCGCCAAAGTCCCATGCATAAGTAGCACCGGCACCATTGGTCTGGCTGCTAAAATTCACCGTAAATGGTGCTACACATGAGTTGCGGTTATCTGCAGCTACTGATACCGAGAAACCCTGTGTGACAGTAATGTAAGCTGTGCGCGATATAGAATCACGGCAGGTCCCATCCTTTATGGTAAAAGTGACCGTATAAACACCCGGTGTAGTATAGATATGCTTAGGGTTTTGCTT
>JAFDYP010000046.1 GCA_018267355.1 Bacteroidota bacterium | reverse complement strand
TTAGATATTACAAAACTAGTAGGCTGTAGTTAGTTCCTGTATTTTCTAAATACTTAATACTAACTACTTAATACCCTTAGTATTTCACACAGACATTCTTGGCTTCAGTGAAGAAACGCATGGCTTCCCAGCCCCCCTCGCGGCCCACACCGGAGGCTTTGACACCACCAAAGGGAGTGCGCAGGTCACGCAGCAGCCAGCAGTTGATCCAGACGATGCCGGCCTCTATTTTTTCCGCTACACGGTGCGCGCGCTTCAGGTCGGAGGTCCAGATGGATGATGCCAGACCATATTTGACCGAGTTAGCCATCGTGAGTACCTCTGCCTCTGAGTCAAAAGGCATCAGGGTAACCACAGGGCCGAAGATTTCCTCTTGATTAGTGCGGCAGAGGTGACCGAGTCCCTCAATGACCGTCGCCTCAATGAAATAACCGTCAGCACAGCGGCCATTTAGTTTCACTTCATTGCCCCCGGTCAGGATCTTGCCCCCCTCGTCTTTTGCCAGCTTGATATATGAGAGTATTTTATCCTTATGCGGTAGCGATACGATAGCACCAAGATTAGACGTATCCTCATCAGGATCGCCCACATGAAGCGCCTTTACCTTTTCTACAACGGCTACTTTGAACTTTTCATAAATACTACGCTCTATGAAAATACGTGAGCCACAGAGGCATATTTCTCCCTGATTGCTGAAGGAAGAAGTGACAACTTGTTTTACCGTTTCCTCAAAATCACAATCAGCAAAAACGACTGTTGGGTTCTTGCCACCTAGCTCCAATGAAAGTTTCTTGAACATCGGCGCTGCGGTTGCAGCAATACGTTCACCTGTCTCCGTACCTCCGGTAAAGGAGATCGCCTTGATCTCAGGATGCTCTATAATGGCCTGGCCCGTTTTGCCGCCAAGGCCATGAATGATATTGAGCACGCCGGCTGGCAGTCCTGCTTCTATGCATACTTGTGATAAAAGATAGGCCGTATATGGCGTTATCTCGCTCGGCTTTGCTACGACACAATTGCCTGTAGCGAGTGCCGGTACTATTTTCCAGGTAAATAAATAAATAGGCAGGTTCCATGGAGAGATGCAGCCTACTACACCAATAGGTTGGCGGAGGGTGTAATTGACCCCTACCCCCGGCATCTGATGCGACTCTGATGCGAAGTGCTGCAGGCCGCTGGCAAAGAAGCGGAAGTTAGAAACCGCGCGCGGTATATCTACTGCGCGGGCCAATTTGCGCGGCTTGCCATTGTCCCTGCTCTCTGCTATGACAAACTCATCCATACGGCGCTCGATGCCGTCTGCGATGCGCAGGAGTGTCATCATGCGCTCCTCCAGCGGCGTGGCGCTCCAGGCGGGGAACACCGCTTTGGCCGCAGTGACTGCCAGCTCTACGTCTGAGGCATCGGAGTCAGGTATATGAGAGTAGACCTGGCCGGTGGCCGGCTCATAGTTGTCGAGCCATTGGGCGGAGAGCGCTGGTTGCAGCTTTCCGTTGATATAGTTTTGTAGTTGCTCCATACTGTGGTGGCAAGCACTGATACTTGTCAGGATAAAACTAAGATATTCCTGATACAGAGTGCCTCGGACAGATTTTTTATCTTCGCGGGATATGCAGGAGATTTTTGACAAGGCTAATGCCGTACTCGCGGCTATCAACGACGCTAAACCCGCCACAGCAGAGGAGCTGGAGGCTTTTCGCATACAGTACCTGGGCAGCAAGAATGTGCTGAAAGACCTCTTTGGCGCTATGGCGCAGCTACCGGGCGACCGCAAGAAAGAATATGGCCAGCTGATGAATACGCTGAAGGCAGCGGCAGAGGCGAAGTATGAGGAACAGAAAAACAGCGGCAGCACTACTCAGCAAAAAGTAGATGTACCTGACCTATCTGCTCCGGGTTATAGCCTGCCGCTTGGCTCCCGCCATCCTATCTCTATTATCAAGAATAAGATGATCGACATCTTTGCGCGGATAGGCTTCACTGTGGCCGAAGGGCCAGAGGTAGAGGATGACTGGCATAACTTCACCGCATTAGGCACGCCCAAGGACCACCCTGCGCGTGACATGCAGGATACGTTCTACATATCAGAAGATAAGCACTGGCTGCTGCGTACGCACACCTCCTCTGTACAGGTGCGTATGATGGAGACTCAAAAGCCGCCCCTGCGCATGATCATGCCGGGCCGTGTATATCGCAATGAAACTATCAGCGCGCGTGCACACTGTACCTTCCATCAGGTGGAGGGACTATATATAGACGAAAATGTGTCTTTCGCTGATCTGAAGCAGGCTATGTACTACTTTGCACAGGAGATGTTTGGACGCGATACACAGATACGTTTCCGTCCCTCGTTTTTCCCCTTTACAGAGCCTAGCGCCGAGATGGATATCTCCTGCTTCATCTGTGGCGGTACCGGCTGTGCTGTGTGCAAGCATAGCGGCTGGGTAGAGATAGGCGGCTGCGGCATGGTAGATCCACACGTACTGGAGAACAGCAAAATAGATCCTGCGAAATACAGCGGCTATGCCTTTGGCATGGGCATAGAGCGTATCACGATGCTGAAGTACCAGATCAATGACCTGCGTCTTTTCTTTGAGAATGACATCAGGCTGCTGAAGCAGTTTGAGTCAGCGCTGTAACTACATTTACATGAAATATATCCTTGCAGCCTGCTTCGCATTTTTTATTGGCAAAGTTGCCGCACAGGATAGTCTGCCCTGGTACCACAATACGACCGTCTACCAGATATACCCTCGCTCCTATTATGATAGCAACGGAGATGGCATAGGTGATCTGCAAGGCATCATTCAGAAGCTGGACTATATCCAGTCTCTAGGCTACGAGACAGTGTGGTTTTCTCCATTCTATACCAGCCCGCAGCGGGATTTTGGCTATGATATATCAGACTACCTGGCCATCGCGCCGGAGTATGGTACACTAGCAGATGCTCAGCAGCTGATAGCTGAGACGCACCGGCGAGGCATGAAGATCGTCTTTGACATGGTGATGAATCATACCTCTGACGAGCATCCGTGGTTCAAAGAATCAAAAAGCTCGCGTACTAATCCTAAAGCTGACTGGTACATCTGGACCGACAAGCCTAATCGCTGGCACAGCGTGATAGGTGGCGGTGGCTGGCATTATTGCAAAGAACGCAACCAATACTACTGGGCCAGCTTCCTGCCTTTTCAGCCAGACCTAAACTACCGCAACCCGGAAGTAAAAAAGGCAATGTTTGACGCCTGTCGGCACTGGCTGGCTCAAGGGTTAGATGGCTTCCGGCTGGATATGATCAACTCGATCTACAAAGACTCCCTGCTCCGCAATAATGCTGCTTCGCGTCGGGCGGTGAGGCATGCCCCGGGCTCCGGCAAATTTATCCATACCGTAAAAGGCTATCTAAATCAGCCGGAGACCTTTCAGTTTGCAAAAGAATTACGCACCGTTTGTGATTCCTTTGGAGATAGGATGCTGCTCGGTGAGGTATATGGCACGCATCCGGTGGTCCGGGAGTTTCTGGGGGGCGATAAAAATGATGGTCTCGGACTCGTCTTCAATTTTGAGATGCTGCGGTTTAAATACAAAGCATCATATTTCCGCAAGCTCACCGAAAGCCTGGAGCGCGATTTCCCCGATCCTTTTGCACCTGTGTATGTATTTAGCAATCACGATCGCCGCAGGAGTATGAAGCGGCTGGATGGCGATATGGCGCGGGCAAAACTTTTACAATTTTATCAACTCACTACGCGCGGTGTGTCATGCATGTACTATGGGGAAGAGATAGGCATGAGCGACCTGGCCATCCCTTATAAAAACGCTCTGGACCCCATAGGCCAGAAATATAAGAAAGTGCCCCGCTGGCTCACTGAGCTGGCAGATGAGACGCTAAACCGTGACGACCTCCGCACGCCCATGCAGTGGACCTCTGGGGTCAATGGCGGCTTTTCTACCGCGGCTAAAACATGGCTGCCTGTACATCCCAATCATGATACGATCAATGTAGCTATGGAATCTGTAGACAGCTCGTCTATATTAAATGAAGCGCGTACACTCCTCCACCTGCATAAAAATAATGGTGCGCTGCACTATGGCAAACTATCCATACTGGCGGGACAGCCGCGGGGTGTACTGGCCTACAGCCGGCAGGTAGGCAATGAGGAAGTGATCGTGCTGCTCAACTTTTCACGAAAGACAAAAAAAGTCGCCATACCTGATAAATATCGTCCTGTATACAGCCTCTATGCCGGAGATAAGCCTGAGGGCACATCTTTAAATCTGAGAGGACTCGGGGCTGCCATTCTGAGCAAATAATGGTCCTTTTTGCCTATGCCCAATCTTTTGTAATTATGCATCTGCAAAATCGTCTAACTCCAACTAAATACAAGATATGGCTACCGGATTTTTTAAAGTTCCCACACCGCATAATGAACCTGTAAAAACCTATGCTCCGGGTACACCGGAACGTAAAGAACTGAAGGAAAAACTCGCCGAGATGCGCAAGGAGGTGCGCGATATACCGATGTTTATCGGCGATAAAGAAGTACGCGAAGGGCAAAAGATAGAACTCCGTCCACCACACGATCGCAAGCATTTGCTAGGTCACTTTTATAAAAGTGATAAAGCGCATGTGACCCAGGCCATAGAAGCCGCCCTGGCTGCACATGAGAAGTGGCAGGCATTGACCTGGGAGCACCGCGCCTCCATCTTCCTCAAAGCTGCAGACCTCATAGCCGGTCCATACCGCGCCGAGCTGAATGCAGCTACGATGCTCGGCCAATCAAAGAATGCCTTTCAGGCGGAGATAGATTCAGCCTGTGAGATCATAGACTTCCTCCGCTTCAACGTGAAGTACATGACGGAGATCTATGCGATGCAGCCAGACTCTAATCCGGGTATGTGGAACCGCATGGAGTGGCGGCCACTAGAGGGCTTTGTATACGCGCTGACTCCGTTCAACTTTACTGCGATAGCCGGTAATCTCCCCAGCTCCTGCGCCATGATGGGCAATGTGGTAGTATGGAAACCTAGTAATACACAGGTCTACGCAGCTCATGTGCTCATGAAAGTATTCCGCCTCGCAGGCGTACCGGCTGGCGTGATCAATCTGATCTATCCATCAGGCCCGGATGCGGCAGATGTGATCTTCAAGCATAAAGATTTTGCCGGCATCCACTTTACAGGTTCTACCGGTGTATTTCAGGATATATGGAAATCTATAGGCAATAATATCCACCTCTACCGCTCTTATCCACGCATAGTGGGTGAGACCGGAGGCAAAGATTTCGTATTGGCCCATAAATCTGCTGATCCGCATGTGGTATCGGTAGCGCTTTCGCGCGGTGCTTTTGAGTACCAGGGACAAAAGTGCTCAGCGGCTTCGCGTGCATATATATCTAAGAGTCTCTGGCCAGAAGTACTAGAACTAATCACAGCTGACCTCAAGGACATGAAGATGGGGCCGGTGGAAGACTTCGGCAATTTCATCAATGCAGTGATAGATGAGAAATCTTTTGACAAACTGGCCGGTGCGATAGAAGATGCTAAAGCGAGCAAGGATGCAGAAGTGATAGTGGGCGGTAAATATGACAAGTCTAAGGGCTACTTTATTGAGCCGACCATCATCCAGGTGAAAGACCCACACTATATCTCTATGAAGGAGGAGCTTTTTGGCCCGGTACTTTCGGTGTACGTGTATGATGATGAAGCCTACGAAGAGACGATACAACTGGTAGATACCACTGCTATATACGCCCTCACCGGCTCTATCATCGCTCAGGACCGCTATGCTATCGAGCTGGCTACTCAGAAACTCAGTAATGCAGCAGGCAACTTCTATATCAATGACAAGCCTACGGGTGCCGTAGTGGGCCAGCAACCATTTGGTGGTGCGCGTGGCTCAGGGACTAATGATAAAGCCGGCTCTATGATCAACCTGCTCCGCTGGGTACAGCCACGCACGATCAAGGAAACGCTGGTGCCACCTACAGACTACAGGTATCACTTTCTGGCGCAGGATTAAAAAATGGCCCTAAT
>JAFDYP010000469.1 GCA_018267355.1 Bacteroidota bacterium | reverse complement strand
CTGATAAATGGAAGATACAATACCACTGAATCCACTACCGGAGAACTATTAAAGACCACACCACTGCTAGACAATAGGCACTGGGCATAAAACCCTGCATAAGTCGGTCCAAAAATGGGATCCTTCATAGAGCCCAAGACCCCTGTACTGACTGCAGATGACTGTAATGGCACCTCTGCCAATGTATTGATATACACTGACCCGGTATCCAAATGCTCCAGATTGATCGGGTCAAAACCGAGCGTGTTGCTTTTGTCTGCTATGGCCGGATCCTTGCATGAACTGAGATAACATACCAATGCGACCGCAAATGCGATCTGGCAAAACCGGACAAGATGCTTCTTCAATGGAGTGGGCTTGGGCGTTAAATATTAGTTGGCCAGGACATTCTTGTAGAAATCTCCCACGAGTGGCAGGGCCTCCTCATCATCACTACTCTTGAGCTTCAGCACCATTTTGCCTTTAGCCTTCTTGACATAGTTTGCCATAGACTCATCTATGTCATTCTCTACGAGCAGCGCATCTGCAAACTCAGAGCCACCGATATTCAGGCTGGTATTGTCGCCCTCCTTGAAGTAGTCTACGTGCTTCTTAGTGATATTGTCACTGATCTGGAGCTGTGTAGAGAAATCTGCCTTCAGCTTGTTCTTGAAGTAGTTGTTTGACAGGGTGTAGATCACCTTGCTATTGGCAAAGATAGGATCGTCCTTATAAGTAGTCTTGAGGAACATAGGTATGAGGCTAGTCATCCAGCCGAAGCAGTGGATCAGGTCCGGTGCCCAGCCAAACTTGCGTACGGTCTCCAGTGCACCCTTGCAGAAGAAGATCATGCGGTCAGAGTTGTCCTCGTAAAAGTGGTTGTTTTCATCTTCAAATACGGCTTTGCGCTTGAAGAAGTCCTCATTGTCCAGAAAATATACCTGTAGTCGGGCACCCGGCAGGGAGGCTACTTTGATCACTAGTGGGTAGTCTTCGTCGTTTATGATCACATTGATACCAGAGAGGCGTACTACTTCGTGCAGGCGGTGGCGGCGCTCATTGATGTTTCCAAATTTTGGCATCAGCACCCGGATTTCCATTCCGTTATCTTGCAGGTATTTAGGGAGAGAGTTGGCTATTTTTGCGGCTTGAGTCAGATTGATATAAGGGTCCATTTCATGGGTCACTATCAGAATTCTCTTTTTCTCCATCTCTGTGAATTTTCTTGTGAACTAATAAACTTGTATAAATTGCGTCTGCAAAGATACTAATAATTATTTTAAAGTTTACAAAACGCTACACTGTGCGTAATATTGTGAACACTCCATATGCAGATAATTAAGACTATTCAAGAAATTCAAAATCAAATTTTTATGCTCAAAAAGGAGGGCAAAAAAATTGGTTTTGCCCCTACGATGGGTGCGCTCCATGAGGGTCATGTCTCACTGATCCGTCAGTCGCGCCGTGAGAATGACGTGACCGTCTGTTCTATCTTTGTCAATCCGACGCAATTCAATGATCCTAAGGATTTTGAGAAATACCCGATTACTCTGGAAAGTGATATGCAAAAGCTCATAGCGGCCAAATGCGACATCCTTTTCCTGCCAGCTGTGGCCGAAATGTATCCTAAAGGGTATAAAAACCCTAAAGCGCTGGATTTTGGTTTTTTAGCAGAAACCCTGGAGGGTGAGTGGAGGCCGGGCCACTTTGCCGGCATGGCCCAGATCGTAGAGAAACTGCTGCGGGCTGTGACTCCTGACAGGCTGTATATGGGCCAGAAGGACTACCAGCAGGCCATGATCTGCTCCGATATGATCCGCCAGCTGCGCCTCAAGACCAGACTGGTACTCTGCCCCATCAAGCGTGAGAAGGATGGCCTGGCCATGAGCAGCCGCAATGTAAGGCTGGATAAAAAGTCGCGGGCAAAAGCTGTAGAAATATCAAAACTGCTTCGCTCGATCAAGGCGTCTATACGGCGACGGGCGACGGGCGACGGGCGACGGATCGCCGATATAGAACATCGTGCCATTGACAGGTTGACCGCTCTGCCGGAGTTTAAGGTGGAGTACGTAGCTATCCGCAATGCCAGGACGCTCAAACCGGTCAAAACTATGTCAGATCGAACACCCCTTGTAGCCCTGGTGGCAGCCTGGATCGGAGGGGTGCGGCTGATAGATAATATGCTGCTCTAAAATTACTTGTCACTTTCAAAAGTCCCGTTGAGGGTAGTCACCTCTTTGAGCATATTGCCACCGGTCTTGATCTTAAAGCGCCAGTCAAACTCTCCCGTAGTCAACTTTACAAAGCTGCTCGGTATAGCCCATGCCTTGATCATTTTGGCGTCAGGCGTGCCTGCCGGCTTTCCCTTCTCCTGAAAGCAAATGGTAATAATGTGGTTTGGCACGTCGATGACCGAATAGGCATCATAGTCTGCGCTGAGGTCCGTAGTCCCCTGCTCAGTGGCCAGTTGGGCCGACACGATAGGACCATCCAGATCGGCCAGCTTTACGGTCAGTTGTACTTTGCCGGTTTCAGATTTGGCAGACAGCGTGGCTCCTCGGGCAGATGAGAGGGTGCTGATGGTCACCATCAGGAGCAGTGTCAATCCCAGGCTTTTCAGATAGCACATATAGCGTTACACTTTTTAATAATT
>JAFDYP010000468.1 GCA_018267355.1 Bacteroidota bacterium | reverse complement strand
TTTGCCGAGCTGGCTTCTTTCAAGTCTGACGCGCAGAAAGAAACAGACTTCGCAAAGCTACTGCGTATTTTAAATAGCTAAATAAATTGTATTAAAGTCTACCCCTCAGGGAGCTTTAGTGGGGCTTAGTGCCTATAATAAAAATGCCTCCCTTTGCAGAGAGGCATTGTATGAAATATGTTGTCGATTGGTTACTTGCCTGCCGGAGCGGCTGCCGGTGCACCACCGTTTTGCTGGCTACGCTGCTGCCTTCTTTCTTCTCTTTGGGCTTTCTGCGCTGCCTGGTATTTGTCAAATAATTCCTTGCCCATTGCTTCTTCCAGGCCCTTCTTGTGTGCCTGTTGCAGGTCTTTCATTTTAGCCTGCATATCAGCACGCTGTGCGTCCTGCTGCTCTTTGGGTTGGTCCTTCATATCATTCTTCATGGCCATCCTCTTAGTAATGAAATCTGTATTTACAGCCAGTACTTTGTCATACTTATCGCCCAGTGGTACGAGGCTATTTATCTGGTCTGTTTCACGCTTAGCGCGCTCTTCCGGAGTCAGTGGTTTGCGCTGACCTTGTGCCATACGGGGATTGGGCTGGCCAGCCGGAGCTGCCTGATCTGCCTGTGCAAAGGTAGCGGCGGAGAGGAGCAGTGCTGCGACTGCAGTCATCATTCTTTTCATGTTGCTTGTTTTTGATTGTGAGTATGATTTCAATTGGTTTGCCAAGTTTAAAGATAAGCAGGGTATTTAACAAATGTATGGAATTCGGCACGGCATAGAAATGCGTCGGTATAAGCCTTTTGCACTCCTTATGGCTGGCACTGCTGCATCATTTTGACCACTTCGTCAGACTTATACTGCCGGTCTGTGTGTACCATCCCGCTGGCCAGGTAGTTCATCAGGTTGGTCATCTCTATATCTGTCATGGCAGTAGGATACATGGGCTGGTCGTAGGTCTTACCATTCACGGTCATCGGTCTGCTCATGCCCCTGAGTATCCAGCACGGCAGGGAGTCAAACTGTGCGCGGGCCAGGTCTGCATCGGCCAGTGGCGGCACGAGCTGCAGTATGCCCTCGCCTTGCTCGCCATGGCAGGAGGCGCAGTGATCCAGGTATACATAGCGCCCGGGATGATCATAGGCAGAGTGAAAGAAAGTCATATACAGGAAGAACAGAACGCAAGCCAGCGGCACTACTATCAGTACAGTGCGGAGTATCTTACTTTTCATGCAGCAGTAGTTCGATATCGTTCATCAGTTTCTCGGTGCCCTCATCTGTGGTACCATCATAGTAGCCGCGTATATGGCGTTTGGTATCTATCAGTATGAAGTTGCCATCATGTACGAATCCACCGGGTGAGTCTTTATCTTCCTTGGCATACGCCAGGTAGTGGTCTGCCATCGCGTAGATACTGTCTTTATCACCCGTCAGGAAGAGCCACTTGGTATTATCTATATTCAGCTTTTCTGCATATAGTCTGAGCGCCGGGAAGGTGTCCCGCTCAGGATCTATACTGTGCGATAGGATCAGTACCCCTTTAGCACTGTACTTCTCATATACTTTGTGCAGCTCGGCTTTCATCTTGGGGCATATAGATGGGCAATGTGTAAAGAAAAAATCTACAACATAGATATGGCCGGATACGGTGCCTGTATCTACTACGTGGCCATACTGGTCTATCAGGCGGAAGGGAGGAATCACCGCAGTGACCGTATCATAGACATCTTGCCCGCCTACAGTCTCGTGGTGCACCACGGTTTCACCCAGCACCTTGAGCCTGGGTTCAGGGGTAGGCTTGCAGGAGGTCAGGGCCAACAGGATAACCGGGATGATATAAATGCCTCTCATGGCTGGCAAATGTATATCAAAATCGGGGCCTGAGCGACCATCTGGTATCCTTTAGGATACTTTTTGATTATGATTATTATCTGGTTTGAAAAGCCACCGCCTTTAGCGTAGTTTTGCCTTCTTTCAGAGCTGTACTATGTCTGATACGATCACACCACTAGAGAGCAAAAGAGTGCCTAAACCGGAATGGCTGAAGATCAAGCTGCCGTCTGGTGTAGAGTACTCTGATGTCAAGAAAAATATAAAGGATAACCGCCTGCACACTATCTGCGAGAGCGGCCACTGCCCAAACCAGACCGAGTGCTGGGGCGCAGGTACGGCTACGCTCATGATATTGGGCAATGTCTGTACGCGTTCATGTATGTTTTGCAATGTAGCCACAGGCAAACCTGAGAATGTAGACATCACCGAGCCGCTGCGCGTGGCGGAGTCTGTCAAGCTCATGGGCCTGCAGCATGTGGTGATCACCTCTGTGGACCGTGATGACCTGACTGATGGCGGGGCTAAGATATGGGCTGCTACCATACGCGCTATCCGCCGCCATGCACCCGGTGTCACGATGGAGACACTGATAGGAGACTTTGCCGGTAGGTGGGAAAACCTTCAGCAGGTCATAGACGTCAAACCTGAAGTAGTCTCTCACAATCTCGAAACAGTCAAGCGCCTCACGCGCGAGGTGCGTGTACAGGCTCGCTACGAGCGCAGCATAGAGGTCCTCCGCAGACTGAAGGACGGCGGTATAGAGCGCACCAAGTCAGGCATCATGCTCGGCCTCGGTGAGACCGATGAGGAGATATATGAGGCTATGGATGATCTGCGCGGTGCAGGGGTAGATATCCTCACTCTCGGCCAATACCTGCAACCAACCCGCCAGCATCTCGCTGTACAGCGCTACGTATCACCTGAGCAATTTGCTGAGTACAAGAAGGTCGGTCTGGAGAAAGGCCTCCGCTATGTAGAGTCCGGGCCTATGGTCCGCTCATCGTATCATGCGGAGAGGCATCTGGTTTAAGTGGTCAACGGTCAACCGTTTACCGTCAACGAGTAGTCAACGGCAAGCATTGTTGCCAGTATATCTCTTGGCGGTTATCGATGAAATTTTGAAGGTTATTACTTCTCGTTGTTTCGTTGACAGTTGACTGCCGACAGTAGACGTGCGAAGCGTCATTACGCAGGAAATATCGTCCCGATGATTTTATCATCACTGACTTTGGCCCAGCGCACTTTCAAGGTGCCTTCATATGTCTTGTAGCCGAACGCCAGTTCATTGACCATAGAGCTCACAAATGATGCCTTAGCCTCCTGAATGATCCGCTCCACATCCAGCACGTTTGTCATGGTCTCCTCTATGGTCCAATATTCCTTGTCTGCGGGCTGGTTGAGCAGTTTGAGCAGGGGGGGGGAGTGGTATACGGTGCGCTTAGGCAGATCTACCTCTATGTAGCCGGCGTTGAATAGCGTTTGTATATTGGCAAAGCGCTCTTCGCCCTTATTGAGCTGTGAGGCTACACTTGACAGCTGCTTATTGAGGTTGAATCGCTCAAAGGCAAACATGATAGACGAGATCAGCACCTTGCCATCAAATTTGCCCTTCACCAGAAAGTCCTGTGCTCCGTAGCGCACTGTCTCGAGGCCCACCTTCTCATCTACCAGGCCCGTGAGTACTACCACCAGGTTATTGGGGTAAGTCTCCAGAAGCTTCTTGATCGTATCCAGACCCACGCTGTCGGGCAGGTTCAGGTCCATGAGGATGATGTCAAACTGATTGGCTGCAAGCAACTCATGAGCAGCCTTCATACAGTCAGCATGAAAAAAGTTGAACCGCGGTGACATAGACTCGCCGAGGTAAAACTTGATCAGGAATGCATCACCTGCATTATCCTCTATCAGTAGTACTTTGAGTTCCTGCTTATCCATTGGTTACTATTCTAGAGAGAGTTTTACGGTCTTAAACCAAAAAGCGTCCATCTGCTGTATCACCCTGGTGAAGTCATCAAAATCTACGGGCTTCAGGATATAAGCGTTGGCGTGTGTGTCATAAGCTTTGAAGATATCGTGATCTGCCTCAGAGGTGGTCACGGCCACCACCGGGATGCGTTTCAGCTTCGGAGAGGATTTGATCTCACGCAGGATCTCTATGCCATTGCGTTTGGGCAGGTTCAGGTCCAGCATGATGATGTCCGGGCGCTCTGCTGCGCTGTACTCGCCTTCTTTATTGAGGAACTGCATGACCTTGTCTCCATCAGAGATCACATCCATATCTATCTCTATCTTGCACTCTTTGATAGCCTCCTGGGTCAGGCGTATATCGCCGGGGTTGTCCTCTACCAGGAGCAGTCTTTTGCGCCTTTTGCCCTTGTTCGGGATTATTTCAGTCATTGCTAATGGGTCTTATAGCTTAAACGCAATCGGAGCGAATAAGTTCCGTCGCTAAGTTGCTCCTTTTGCGCTAATATAAAAAAGGAAGATACAGTTTTTCGCCGTGTTATTCAGGCTTTATATCCCCGGCTATTTTTCGGCAGGCATTACCTTCTCTATGGAGATACCGTTCGCACCCATATTCAGAGATGGATTGCTTTGAGCAGGCAGCTGAT
>JAFDYP010000467.1 GCA_018267355.1 Bacteroidota bacterium | reverse complement strand
GACCTCAATGAGGTAGCTCAGGGACCATTAACAGAAAATTTATCCGGTAAAAACAAACCAAACTATACTGACCATAGTGTCAATATGGTATATACAGTGCCCAACGCATTACCTAATACCGACTTTCTCTTTAGTTATGATTTGAGTAAGAATGAAGACATGGCAGGCTGTCCTACTTGTTCATATAAGTTGACAGTTCAGGTCACAGGAACTAATAATGAGCCTATATCAGTTTCAGTTACTAGCAGTCTGCCATTCGGTTCTGATGCCGGGAGTGATCTTTCTAAAGGAATTGTGGTGAATAGTTTTGGGATGTCAGATGTTTGTGCTAATACGAGTACAAAATTGGCTTTCACATTTAATGCAGTCGATATTGGAAATTATACCATATCAAAAACGTTGCAGCTGCTGCCTTTTGAGATCACACCTGCATTATTATCCCAGATTCAGACTAGCTACGGCGTACCCAGCCTGGCAAATTTGCTAGCCGAGGCAGAAGGTACAGCCGATACTTCGGTTTGCAATCCGGCTAATCAACCTAGCACGGGGCCTCTGGTGTCAAATGCAATAAATTCTGTGACCAAAGCAGAGTGCCAGTCTCTCCTGACTCAAATGCGCTCAGAAGTCATGCCAGCTAGTGAAGCGCCGGCCTCTGGTACCGATTTCTGTGGTGTCGTGGATGGGCATTATTATCATGGACCTAATACTAATACTTTCTGGACTAATGTATCAGACCATTATAGTTCATTAAAAAATCATCTCGCGGGCATTCCTAGTTCTGTTTTAGATGGTCCGCAATTAGTTGCATATGTGATTGATGTTAACAATTGGCAGGATAGTTGGGCAGATACCCTGGTACGATACCATCCTGAGTATTGTCGATACCTTGCTTGCGAAGCACTTCGTACTTCTCATGAATACGATGACAATATGGCCGTAGTACAGAAATATTCTGCTGGTAATGCTTTAGGATATACTGATTGCACTAATGACCCATTGAAAAATGCAGATGTTAGTAGCTTTTGCAATGCTAATATGACAACAGTAGCCAATGACTTTTGTAATGCACTTGCACATTATAACCAATTCTTGAGTAGCAGCACCACGGGACTAGGCAGTATACTGGCATCTAGTGGCGCATCTAATGCTGCTTACACGTCTACTGATTTGGCAAACTTTACTAACTTTCTAGATGCACCTGGCACTAGTTTTACATTAGCAGACTGCATGGATCCGACTAAAAATGTATTTTTTGATGGTACCACATATATAATAGCTAATAATCCTAATTCAACAACAAACATAAATCCGCTATACCAAAACGTAGATGTCAATGATCCGCTCGCAGTGGATCAGCAGAGGTGGAAGCTATTCCGTGGAGCATACTCTGCTATCAAGCAGAAGATCATAGATGATGAGATCTATCATGCATGCGGCTGTGACTACCTACATGATGCTTATGCTGATGATGCCAGTACACAATGTCCTTATATTGTAGTAAAGGATCCTAACCTGCAAGGTAATAACAACGCGTATTGCGAAGAGGTGAAGAAGGAAACTGTAAAGTATTGGCTCTCACAAATTGAGCAACGCGTAGAAAGTGTTTGCTCAACCTTTGTGGTACCGCCTGCAAATCCCACTGCCACTATAGATATAGATAATCAGGCGGTGCTTGATCTGATTACTGCAAAATTGAACGCTTTCTGGGGTACAGATGATCAGTTTTGCAATGAACCAATCATCATGGTCAATAATGCTCAGGTTGCTGCCAGCCCTTTGGCCGATATACCAACTCTGACGGCCAGTTTGAAAGATGCCAGCGGGCAAGCTTGCAGTACTGCCCTACTGACACCATCAGATCACTGTGAGGATAGAGTTGCAGCATGGATGGACAAAGTCGAATCCATCATGACTAATAGGTCGTCAGGCTGCGCAGACGCTTTTCATAATGGATATCTTTGTGACTATACCATTCCTGGTATCACTTGCCCTAATTCTGTGAAAATTAAGGATTATATCAATGATCGCTTTGTAGGGTATTGTGCCAATAATTCCAATATTCTGAATGAAAATATCATGTTAACACATGATGCTATTCAGACTGACCCTGACCTGCAGAAGATAGAAGTCCTTATGCAAATTATGGGCTGTAGCAATCTGCATGAGGTAGTAGCTCAGGAGCCACTCAATCAAAATAATTGCCCACAGCCAGACCCTTGTGCGGAGGCCATGTTCAGCTTTATGAACCTGAACGTCTTCAATCATAGTTCTACTTATTTCCCTACCACTGGTTCTATCAATGCTAGTACCCTGCCTGTTATGGATAACTGTGACGCCGATGTGCCAGGAGGCAAGTTCTTCCCTGACAATCAGCTGAGTGGCGGCGCCTTCTTCTCATTCACAGCTACTGACCCTAACCTGACCTCTACCTCATCAGTCACAGACTATATGTCTCAGTACAATTTTGTATTTCTGGATCAGTGTGGCAAGCCTATATCTGTAAATGATATTGCACAGATCAATTATACAGAGGTACTGGTAGATCAGGCCGGCCCAGGTGCCGATCTATCCGCATTCTCTTCTATCCAGGGTATACAGGGCTGCGTATTATTCTCGCGTCTGGTATGCAGTGTGATATTAAAGTCAAATACCCACGAGTTCTGTGCTACTGCCAGTCCTCATGCTACGGACCCTCCATATGCAGGTTTAGCTTATCTGTACAGGTATATGCCTGGATGTACTTGCACTACTACTAGCACCCCCAATCCGTATAATGGTCAAGTGGCATATCCCAGTGGAGTAGCTAGTACTTTTACCGCACCTCTTTTTAGCACAGAGTATACAGGTACTGTGGCAGATATTGCTGCATACTTAAATGCAAATTATAAAGCGGTTACCTATACCAAGACAGATATATTGTTTCTAAATGATATCTATTCAATAACGATTGATAATAATGTTAATTCTATATCAGATCTAACTTGTGCGGGCGGTATGAGCTCATCTCAATGCGCTGGTTTCATTCCTAAAACAGGATATACTATTGGTAATACGTATCATGCCTCTGGTACAATTGGTAATGTTATTGCAGCTTCTGGCCCAGGTTGTAGTACAGTAGAACTAAATATATCAGGGATTAATCCTAACACAATCAGTTTGGGCTTTGACTACAGCAGTACAGGTCCATCGCTGCCATCAGTATCTGATCTTTTTTCATG
>JAFDYP010000466.1 GCA_018267355.1 Bacteroidota bacterium | reverse complement strand
CATCATCTGTCTATGGGGATGAAACTACCCTACCCAAGGTAGAAAACAAGATAGGCAATCCGCTCTCGCCCTATGCTGTATCAAAGTATACCAACGAGCTGTATGCGAAGGTTTTTCACGCAAACTACGGCCTCCGTGTCATAGGCCTGCGCTATTTCAATGTCTTCGGACCCAATCAGGACCCCAATGGCCCCTATGCTGCCGTGATACCGCTTTTCACAGACAAGATCATGAAGCGTGAAGTAGTCTACATAAATGGCGATGGCCTCCAGACCCGTGATTTTACCTTTGTGGAGAATGCCGTGCAGGCTAATATACGCGGTATGCTGTGCAGCAATGAAGCGGCTATCAATGAAGTATTTAATATAGCCTATGGTGAGAACTATTCTGTGAATGATATGTACGACCGGATAGCAGCGCAGCTGGGCAGCGACCACCGCCCTACGTACCGCGACCCGCGTGCGGGCGATATACAAAACTCCCTGGCCAATATAGATAAGGCGCGGACACTGCTGGGCTATGCCCCGCAGTTCAGTTTTGGCAGGGGGCTGGAGATTACGGTAGACTATTTTCGTGATATGAAGTGATTTTTGGCAAGATTTTGTCAAGGGAATTGATTGTTACAGTAATCTTTTAATATTATTTTCGTAACATGAATCTCGTAGCGAACTGGTACAATAATATCCGCCAAAACTGGCGTGATGCTGCTACGGATGAGCTTTTCACTAAGGTTTTCTGGGGCAATTTCATTTTCTGTTTTGCTATCTATATGGTAGCCATCCAGTGGCTGAAATTCAATAGTACCCGGATGGGGACGGTAGTCAATGATCCGGTTTATTACTTTCTGCAGCCCAGAGATTTCTCTGCTTACATTGCCTTTTGTACCTATACCTGTATCGTGCTTGCGCTCCTCTATCTGGTACAATATCCGTATCTGCTCAATCGGGGCTTCACAGCATTTGCAGCGCTTTTTCTGATACGGGCATTTTGTATATTTATGGTGCCTCTCTCTCCATCGCACGGGATGCTGCCCCTGCACGATCCGTTTACAAATTTCATGGCCAATGAGGAGTCCATTACAAATGACCTCTTTTTCTCAGGTCATGTGGCGGACCTGGCCTTTTTCTTTTTCATCGTATCAGAGCGATGGTTACGCAGGTATATCTTGGCTGCTACCTTCTGCCTGGCTGTGATGCTGGTGTGGCAGCGGGTACACTACACCCTGGATGTGCTGGCTGCCCCCGCCTTCGCTTACTTTTGCTTCTGGGCTTTCGTAGAGAAAGACGTCATCTGGAGCTCCTACCTGAAGAAGGCGGAGCCTGAAGACGAGAAAAGCTCTCCTGGCCACGTACTGTAGCCAGCGCGGGCTCAGCATCAGCCTTGCCCCAATCCGTAAATCCCTTATCCGCCGCCTTTTGCAGGTATTTCAGTGCCTTGGCGTTATCATTTTGCCGGGCGGCTATCACGGCGTGGAAGTATAACTGGTCCGTATTGTCAGGATCTGCCAGCTCATAGATGGTGGCAAAGTGGTCAGCATTGGCCACATCGCCACGGGCTATACACTGGCTGGTATAGGAGTAGCAGCCCAGGCTGATGAAACCGAGCAGGCGCTTGTCAGTAGGATAGGCACTGCCGCGCAGGTGACTGATCGTATTGCGCCACCAGGGTATATCCTGATTCTGAAAGGCTTGCATTAATATCTGTTTCTGATTGGTTTCATTTTTCAGCATATCAGATTTCTGGACAGCTTCCTTTTTATACAGGTCGGTAGCAGCCAGCTCGGCGGCTTTCTGCTGATAGGTAGTGATAGCCGCTACATCATTCAGGAAGGCTGCCGCTTCCTCGTATTTCTGATAGGCCTCCACAGCATTATTGCCCCTGATAGCTGAGGCCGCCTCGGTAGCGATCTCCGTTTCATAGGCCCTGATACATGCCTTTACTTTTGCACTGGCGGTATCCTTTAGCTGTCGGAATGTCAGCCAGTAGAAAGCCTTCTTATAAACTTTGGGATCCGGCCATTCATGCTTTCCGTCAAACTCCACAAGGGTTCCCGAGCCAGGGGAGACGCTATTAGCAAAGGTCAGAAGATCGGAGTAGTTCATATCCGAGGTTCCTGCAAAACCTAGCAAGTTGATAGGATGAGAGGCTTGTAATGGAATAGTAGCTCCTGCGTATATCGCCTTGTTTATGTTTGAATTATTAAGTTCTTCTTGCAATATCACTTTAGCTCCTCCTGAGAAGCCGGCCAGGCAGATATTGCCCTCATCATAGTGCAGGCGGGTATGCAGATCGGCTATGATGTTATCGATGTAGCCGGCGCACTGGCTGCCGTCCAGGCCATTGCGGGAGTTGTTAGATCCGGCCAGGGCGATACCAAAGCGGTCTGCCAATTTGCGATATTTTTCCACCGGTAACCATCCGGCTCCATGTGGATCTGCAAAGACGATGACGGTCTGGGGGATGCCTGCTGTATCTGCCGTATGGGGGATATACAAAATGTACGACTGGCTGGTATCTGATGGCAGCTGTACGCGTACCACGGAGTCTATAGATGCGTGATAATCAGCTATAGGTGCCTGAGTGGTTGCGGGAGCCGGGCTTGTGCTCTGACTCTCAGTTGAGCTATTGCCGCAGCCGGTCATGAGCATAGCGGGCAGGATGGCGAGTAGGAGGCGTATCATGCGTGATGGTATGGTTCGTTATTTAATATCGTAAAGGCGCGGTAGATCTGCTCCAGCAGGATGACCCGCACGATCTGGTGGGAGAAGGTCATGGCCGAGAGGCTGATGGAACTATTGGCGCGCTGTCGCACCTCCTCTGAGAAGCCATATGCTCCGCCGATCACCAGTACTACGGTCTTGATCGAGGTATTCATCCAGCGGGCTACCTCATCGGCAAATTTGACACTGGTATAGGTCTTACCTTTCTCATCCATCAGGATCAGGTGGTCTGCGGGGGCGAGCTTTTTCAGGATCAGCTCGCCTTCCTTTTGCTTGATCACTGCCTCGGTGCCTTTGATACCGGCATTATCTATATGCCCATATTCAAAGGAGATATAGCGCTTGATACGCTTCTCATAGTCGGCCTCTATGCGGCGGATAGACTCGTCGGTAGTTTTGCCCAGCAGGATTACTTTGATCTTCATTTTCAAGCGACAAAATAAGGCAGATTTAGCTCCCCTAGTAGGTATTGGTAAATTAAAATCTATATTTGCGCGCTATAACAATCACCAACAAAAGCAAACACAAATGTCTAAGTTAAAAACTCTTGCAGCGCTGGTACTGATCACCATCACGCTCGCGTCTTGCAATGATAAATCAAAGCTACTGGTCAATACATGGAAGATAGAGGACCTGAAGCTGAGCAAGCCTATCCCGCCACAGGCACAGGGCTTCTTTCAGGCTATGGTACAGCAGATGAAGGACAACGTGCGCCTGACCTACAAGGCTGATGGCACCTTTACCTATCAGGTAGCTGACCAGACTCAGAATGGCAAGTGGACCCTGAGCAAGGATGGCAAGCAACTCGTGTCTACAGATGACAAGGGCCACTCTATCACCTATACTGTAGTAGAGCTGACCAAGGACAAGTTTGTGTCATCTTCTACAGACAAGGGCGATACAGTGACTTTCTTTATGTCTCCGTCTAATGGTGAGCCTATCAAGCCTGCTGCTCCTGCCGCACCTATGGGCCAGGAAGATAACGCTACCGGCATAGACTCCGCTACGGCTGCTGACGCTGCTGCAGCACCTGCAGAGGCTCCAGCCAAAAAATAATCTGAACAAATCTTAATAAGAAAGGATTCCCGTTGCCAGTCAGCGGGAATCTTTTTTATTTTTGGCCAAGACCACAAGACCAACCAATGATGAAGAAAATATCTGTACTCATGCTGCTGGCCTGCATAGTAGTAGCTGCCAGCGCCCAGAGCAAGGCAAAGAAGACCCCGGCACCGGACCCGGCCAGATTT
>JAFDYP010000465.1 GCA_018267355.1 Bacteroidota bacterium | reverse complement strand
GCGGGTTTGAGGCTGTGAATTTTTATTAACACGTGCAACCACGTGCTTTTTACCTTGGCAGATTTATGTATTTTCGGCTTACCAGAAGAAATTTTACTGACCCGAAAAATTTTTAGAAATCATGACAATGGTTTTAAAAATGAAACTCATCAAGAGGCTCCTACCTATGGCTGTGGCTACCGTCATGGCATCCGTACCTGCCTGGGCGGTCAATCCGTTTACCGTAGACAGTGTGATGCGGGCGGATGTAGACCCGGTGGTCATCTCGCTGGATAGTATGTCTTACCAGCTTTTCACGCGGGATAAGCTATTCGGCACCAGTGCAGAGCTGGAGCGCTGTGTGGCCATACCTCGTGACCAGCTCCCTGCCTACACCCCTGCTGAGATGAAGAAGCGGATGAAGATGATCCCTGCAGTCGTCTCTATGGACTACAATGCTGACGTACAGGCCTTTATAGACTTGTTTGCGTTCCGCAAAAGGGAGCTGATGACCAAGCTGCTGGCCAGCTCGCAGATCTACTTTCCACTCTTTGAGGCGGAGCTGGACCGAAACCAGATGCCTGACGAGCTGAAGTACCTGCCCGTGATAGAGTCTGCACTGAACCCTCAGGCGGTTTCGCCCGCAGGCGCTACCGGCCTTTGGCAGATGATGTACGGCACCGGCAAGATGATGGGCCTCGATGCCAATAGCTACTATGACGAGCGCCGCGACCCGGTCAAGTCTACAAAAGGTGGCGTGAAGTACCTCAAGCAGCTCTATGACCTCTATGGTGACTGGCAGCTAGCCCTCGCAGCGTACAACTCCGGCCCCGGCTATGTCAATAAGGCCATAGCACGCGCCGGTGGTGTCAAGAACTTCTGGGCCATCAAGAACTTCCTGCCTGCCGAGACCCGCAGCTACGTGCCTACCTACCTGGCAGTGGTCTACGTGATGCACTACTACCGCGACTATAAGCTGGTCTCTGCCGAGCCCCGCCGTGAGCTGTATGCCGTAGATACGGTATCTGTGAAAGGCCACGTGACGCTGAAGCACATCGCGTCTACCCTCGGTATGCCGCTGGAGGAGCTGCAATTTCTCAATCCGGCACTGAAGGCCTCTATCGTGCCGCTCATGGCCAATGGCTACCCCCTCAATATACCGGTCAACTACTTTGCGAGCTTTGAGGCCAAGAAAGATGTACTGCAGAATGACCCGGAGCTGAGCGCCCTGGCCAGTATCAACGAGATGTATGCCAACCCTGTGATGGTCCGCGTGCCACGCTATGTCTACTACAAGGTGCGCAAGTATGACAATATCTCCACCGTCGCTGCCCGCTATGGTGTATCTGCCGCTGAGATACGCGAGTGGAACCACCTGAAGAACAACTATATAGCCCGCGGGCAGAATCTCAAGATACTGACCTTCCCGGAGGTGCCTAGCTATCAAAACCAGCAGGCTGCCGCCCAGACACAGGTGAAGCCTGACAGCGCTACTGCTGCTGCCTCTGACACTGCGGGCCATGTAGTCTCAGAGCAGGTAGTCTACTACTACGGCCAGGACAAAATAGATACTGCCAAGACAGTTGCGGCCCCTAAAAAGGCAGCCCCTGTGGCCAAGACCACGGCTGTACGATATTATCGCGTGCAGAACGGTGATAGCCTGTGGAGCATCACGCAGCACTACCCCGGCCTGACCATAGACAAGCTGAAGGCTGACAACCGCCTGCAGGGCAAGACCCTCATGAAGGGCCAGGTACTGAAGATCATACTGTAATTGCGTAAGCTGGTGGTAGGTGACTGTTGACTGGCAATACAAGAAATAGAGAAGCCCCGGTAAGGGGCTTTTTCATGCCCTCCACCCTCCCAAAGGGAGGCTTAATACAAACTACAGGACCGATATCGGGTTGTTAAAGTTTCTCTGACGGGGAGTTGTATCAAGTCCCCTTGGGACCTTATTGCTTCGGATGTGCCTCGCTGGCTGCCTTCATCATCGCTTCTATCTGCTTTTGGGTAAAGCTGCGACCGGCTACCCCCTGATCGTGGATATAGTACCGCTCACCCTTGATATCCCGCGCCACCTCAAAGTGGTATTCCTTCTTGCCCATGTTATTGGCCTCATAGAGCAGCGCCTCCGGCTTATCTATGATGAACTTAGAGAAGACAGACATCGGATTGTCTTGTGCGTCCTTCCTGCGCTGGGCTATGGTAGCGGGCATCTCCGTGTAGCTCATATCTACGATGATGGCAAAGGTCGTATCCGGAGCCGTGATCACCACCCCCTGATCAAAGGTGACAGCCGAGCCCACCGGCGCCTTGATGAGAAATGGCAGCGGAGGATTGACCGTATCGAGGTCTATGTCGGCATACTCTACGGCCTTAGGCTTCACGGGGAGTTTGGCAGCGGTAGCGCTGTCTTTCCCGGCGGGAGCTGTGGCAGCTTTGACCGGTTGAGTGTGCATGTTGGTTGGCTTTGCAGGTGGCGTGACCTTGGCCTGTGCGGTGCAGGTATGCGCCAGTAGCGCGAGCGCACCGAGGAGGACTATTTTCATGAGTAGCGGGTTTTAGTATATCAAATATAACAGAATGAATGCTTCGTTTATATTCGCAGGGCATGGTACCCATCACCCTCGTCATACCCACGCTGGATAGCAGCAGCTTCATAGCGCAGACCATAGCGCACTACGATGCGATGCTCAGGCGCGGGCTGCTGCAGGCTGTGATCATAGTAGATGATAGTAGTACGGATGCTACCTGGCAGACCCTCTGCCGGGAGAAAGATACCCTCGCCTCCGCCATCCTGCTGCTGCGGCTGGATACACGCTATGGCCAGCTGATAGCCTACAGCGCGGGCGTGCAGCGCGCCGCTACGGATATCATCCTGCACTGTGATGATGACGTACTGCTGTCTGAGGCGGACCTCCGGGCTTTTACAGTAGAGTTTGAGCGTACAGGAGCATCGGTTCTTTATGGCCTGGCCAAAGGGAAAGGCGACCATCCGCGAGGCCGTAGTACCTTCCTCTGGCTGGTCAAGACTTTTGTTTTCTACAGGCTGCCTGACAAGGAGTTTAGCAGTCTGGTCCTCTATAGCCGCAGTAGTATGGATCGCATATTCCGCCGTGCCTGGGGCTTTCGCGGCAATCTTTTTACTCCGTGGATCTTTCACCCGCATGAGGTCTACCACACCTATCTGGACGATGGTTCGCGCATGCTGCCCCATGAGAGCCGCTATAGCCTGACTGGGTACATTCACCATCAGAAGTTCCTCTTTATGATGCTGGCCCGGCTGGTATCGCTCCTGCTCACGGTGAGTATGGCAGCATGCATCCTGGCTGGCTTAGGGAGCCGTTTTGTTTACGCCTTACTGATCCTTGGTGTTGTTCTTTTTGCCGTCAGCGCCATTTTTATGAAGGTGAAATCCAGGTTGCATTTTGTAGTGGCGGAAGCGCACTAAGCCTACCAAATGGTTTCATTCATATATAATATCCTTGCCCATTTTGGGGAAATTAAGGCTTT
>JAFDYP010000464.1 GCA_018267355.1 Bacteroidota bacterium | reverse complement strand
TTTATAGTTCTCGCACTATGGCAGCAAAATGCTCGTGCCCAGCCCGTACGTTTCACCGGCCCGCTCGCTGCCTATCATCTCTCAAATGCCTACAGCTATACAGACAGTACCGGTAGCGACTCTGCGCGTATACAGCAGTTGTATCACTTCGGCGAGGCCGCCATACTGAATGGCCGCTCAGATGGTCATTTTCTTTTCAGCGCAGAGCTGGATAGCTGTGATAGCTGGCATGTCAATCGTACCATGGCTATCATCAACCCTCCCTCTGAGAGGGGCACATACAACCTGCCGGCAGATACTTCACTGTACTTCCGCCACCCTGCGCGGGGCAGCGGTATGATACAGGGAGGGCAGCGATTCTCGCGCCTCTCTCAGCTACATGGCCCGGTATGCGGTGTCATACTGGATGACTGGAATGGCGATACCGCTATCACGCGTGATGTATACTACGCCGTGCGCGGCAGGTATGTGGACGGCGATGGCAATGTCTACAAAGAAAGCGAAGAAACTACCCCCGATAATAAACTCTACTGCGTGCTCTACAGTACCGATGCACATCCGGAGGTCATGCCATATATGGATGGGCTCTATTTTTCATATGCTACTACACAGAACTGCTGCTACACAAACCTTGATACGGATATCGATCTGCTGCGGGCCAATTTTCCACACAAAGAGATCATGATCGCCACCTTTATCAATAACAGTAAACTCGGCTGGACCGATCCCACCAGTGTACGCTATATGCTGGCCAAAGGACTCGACAGGTATGACAATGGTGATATCAGCCAACTATGCATTTTTGCGGGAACGCTGCTACCCACCACCTCCATGAGTCCTCGTCAGGCAGATTCGCTGTCCCTACCGCATTTTCTCGATTCTGTTTATTTCCCCTATCTGGGTATGGCCCGCGGCATGGTCTACGATTGTGCTACCGGCAGTCCGGTGCAGGGCAGTTTCGTCAGGATCATGACGAGGGGCAGGCTCTCCGGAGATACGCTTTTTCGCAGCCGCCAGATGGCCGATGCCGGTGGCCATTACAGTTGCGGGCTTTGGGCCGGCAATCGTTCTACTGATTCTACTTTGTACTGGGCTATCGCTCAGAAGGAGGGTTACTATCCGGACACTGTCTCCTTCTGGGTGCACCGGGGAGACACAGCTACGATACCTGATCTGTTGCTATGCCCGGGTTATCATGCATTGCCTCAGGGAGACTTTCAGGTCTATCCTGATCCCGTCCGCTCGGGTTTCAATCTGCATATAGCCGGCGGGCTCGCTGGCGGCGAGGTACTGGAGGTATATAACATGGCAGGCAGGCGCGTTTACTACAATAGTGTGGTCAGGGACTATATGTACATAGACATGGCGGGGGCACAGGCAGGGGACTATGTAGTGTCTCTGAGGCGCTCGGGTGTGCTCGCAGAGCGGCGGCATATAGTGGTCATGCCTTAGTGCGCGTGGCCGGCAGGAGTATTTTTCCAGCGGAAGATATAGATCTCATCAGGCGTGAAGGCATAATTGATATCCCTCACCATGATACCATCATAGCACAGGTGCAGAGATGCCGCCTCACGCATATAGCGCTGCAGGTTTTGATTCAGAGAGCCGCAGCTGAGCTGGTCATTGATCACCCTGATCACCTTGTAGGGCTTGGTAGGGCGCGCTCCGAGGAAGATCGGCGTCTCAAAGACCGCCGTGTCTGTCCTTCCCGCATCAGGGGCGAAGCGCACTACGTAGAAGCTGTCCGTACCAAAGTTCAGATCATTGACCAGGATACCGATGGAGGCATCTTTGTAGCGGCGGCGCGCCATATGGGTATAGTGCTCAAATGCCTTGCTGCTATAGGCTACCATAGGCGTAGCTGTCATCATACCGAGTACCTGATAGGAGCGCAGCGGGCGGCAATGGTAGAAAACCGGCACCCTGTAGTAAGACCTCACCACAGCCGTATCCATGCGTGTACCGATCTGCACGGCAGACTGGGCTGCAGCGTGCAGGCCCGCCAGTACGAGGATGAAAAGTATAAACTGCCTTACCATCATTGGTAGATATATCCGGCTATCATATATGGATAGTACAAATGTAAAACACACGCACTATATGCAGTGATAAAAAAAGTGAACACGGGCCTGTAGAATGTAAACGTATGGGACACAATCCTGGTATGCCTACCGGCCTTTCACCATGGCCAGCCCTTGCTCTACTATCACGTTAAAATCCTCTGATAGCGCGCCATCCTGGCTAGGCAATCTCTGGCGGCCCAGGCGTACGATCACGGTATGGTATTCCGGTATAGTGATAATGTACTGACCTAATATACCACGCTGCGCAAATACATGCGTACCATGTGAGTCGTCCAGCCAGAATGAGTAGCCGTAAAACGGTACCTGTACAGGGCTGGTAGCCATTTTCACAAATGAGCTGTCCAGTATCTGCCGGCCCTCCCAGTTGCCCTGGTGCAGCATCAGCTTGCCAAATCGTGCAAAGTCCCGCGCATTGCTATTGAAGCAGCAGTAGGCCAGCTCTACGCCCTTGTGGTCCATATGCCATTTGGCGTTGTGCTGTGCCTGCAGGGGCTTCCACAGCCAGTCTGTGGCCAGGTCTGCCAGCGACCTGCCCGTCACATTTATCAGGCACTGGCCCAGTAGCTGCGTACTGCCGCTCTGGTAGTTGTGTACTTTGCCCGGCTCATCTTTGATCGCAAGTGTCTGCATCAGGCTCCTGATATCGCCGCCATAGTACGCCTTTGCCGTCACGCTGAATGGATCTTTGTATGCCTCATCCCAGTCCAGCCCCGAGCACATCGTGCTGAGGTGCCACAGCTCCAGCTCCTGCGCGTGTGGCCCTTTCAGACCCGGCAGCATCGGCGCTACCTTGTCGTGCCAGTCTTTGAAAATACCCTTCTGTATCGCTATCTGCGTGAGCATCGTCACGATGCTCTTGGCCATAGAGAAGGAGTTTGACTGCGAGCTGTCATTATTAATTTTGAAAAATTAAAAAGGTCAGAAAGACAGGTTGCAATGGTAAAAATTATGAGAAGGGCAGAATCGGAG
>JAFDYP010000463.1 GCA_018267355.1 Bacteroidota bacterium | reverse complement strand
TTAAAAGTGGATATCTTTTGTTTTTTATAATATTTATGGTCTTAGTTTTGCGTTGAGAAAGAAGAAATCGTGTCTACACCTACACATACATATCATCATATCCTGGCACCGGTCAAGGTGTTCTCCATTTCCGCCCTCATAGCGCTCAGCATGACCGCCTGCGTGACCAAAAAGAAATACGGAGCACTGGATGCACAGTATAAGCAGATGGAATTTGCCAAGACTGACTGCGACACCAAGCTGGCTGCCAGCAAGGAGGCCAATGACAAGCTCAATACTCAGAACGGCTATCTACAAACGCAAATAGACGACCTGAGGAAGCAGCTGGAAGATGCCCGCAAGAGCAATACACAGGTGCTGACCACGCTGCAGGATATGTCTGTACTGAGCAATAAACAGGCAGAGAGCGTAAAGCAGACGCTGCAGGCTATGGGCGAGAAGGATAACTATATACAGGGCCTGCAGTCTGCCATGGCACGCAAGGATAGCCTCAACATGTCGCTGGTAATGAACCTGAAGGGTGCGATAGGCGACCTGAATGATAAGGATATTAATATCAAAGTGGACAAGAGTGCCGTTTATATAGATATCTCTGACAAGATGCTTTTCACCAGTGGCAAGTCTACAGTGACTGAGAATGCCAAGATAGTACTCGGCAAGGTGGCCAAGGTGCTGAATGCACAGCCTGATGTAGAGTTTCTGGTAGAGGGGCATACAGACTCTGTATCTATTCATACCGACTGTGTGGAGGACAACTGGGACCTGAGCGTAAGGCGCGCCACCGCCATCGTACGGATACTCCAGAAGCAATATGGTATAGCCCCGTCACGCATGACTGCCGCCGGGCGCAGCCAGTACCTGCCGGTAGACACCAACGATACGGCGGAGGGCCGCGCACATAATAGAAGAACACGCATAGTCATCCTGCCGCAGCTGGACCAGTTTTTCAAGCTGCTGGTGAGGAAATAAAGATTTCATAAATTGGGTTTTAGGGACGGGTCTTGGCGAAAGTCAGGACCTGTTTCTATTTATGCTATCCCGTATCCCTAGTGCATACTATACTAGCCATACCTTGTAAGCACATGGGTATAAACTATTTCCGATATGTCAGCTTAACCCTATACGTTTACGGTGATAAAAATCAACCCACTCAACCCAAGCATCACATGAGAATAACTCGACTCGCTATCATTCTGATCGGTATGGCTGCTACACTGAGCGCCTGCGTGACCAAGAAGAAGTACAATGAACTGGACCAGACCCTCAAGATGGCCCAAAACAGCCAGACAGACTGCGAGGCCAAGCAAGCCAAGAGCGCGGTGGCGATCAAAAAACTCAATGACCAGGTAAAGGAACTGCAGAGCACTGTAGACAGTATGGTGACCGAAGCCAAGGCAATAGAAAAAGAAGCTAAGGGCGGTGGTCAGCTGGTCAATATGCTGAAAGATATGTCAGTGATCACGCCCGCACAGGCCGAGACGGTAAACCAGTCTCTGCAGCAGATCAGCGCGGCCGGCCTCTCTCCTGAGTCTATGAAGGCTAATCTGATCAGCAACCTGAAAAGCTCTATAGGTGGCGAAAGCGATACGGATATCACGGTATCATCTGACAAGGGTAACCTGTATATAGACCTGACAGATCATATGTTCTTCAATAGTGGCAGTGCGGACCTGACTCCTCATGCCAAGGATGTAGTAGGCAAAGTGGCAAAGATACTGCTGGCATATCCTGATATGAACTTCATGATAGAGGGCCATACAGACAATAAGCCGATACACACTGCGACTATACAGGACAACTGGGACCTCAGTATCCGTCGCGCCAGCGCAGTAGTGCGCATACTGCAAAAGCAGTACGGCATCAAGCCGGAGCGTATGACCGCTGCCGGTCGCGGAGAGTATCAGCCTGCCGGCCCTAATGATACCCCTGCGCACCGTGCAGAAAACCGCCGTGTGACCATCGTGATCATGCCTCAGCTGGATGACTACATGAAACTCCTGATCAAGAAATAAATCAGTCAAACTCCTATAACAAGCCCGCCCCGTGCGGGCTTTTTTGTTTCTTTGGTTCGGTTCATATGCGCATCCCATATTTCATAATAGCTGCAATAATCCTGGCCGTGTATGCAGTAGGCATGTGCGTAGATGTGATGGCCGTAGACGCGGCACAGTATGCCGAGATCAGCCTGGAGATGCTGCGCACCAAGAGCTTCCTGCAGGTGCATGCACTAGGACGCGACTACCTGGATAAGCCGCCCCTGCTTTTCTGGCTCAGCTCGCTGAGTTTCTGGTTGTTTGGTGCCGGCACGTTTTCTTACAAGCTCCCTTCCGTGCTTTTTGCCCTGTTGGGTATCTACAGTACGTACCGCTTTGCACTGCTATACTATAGCAGGCAGACGGCAGCACTGGCAGCATTGATGCTGGCCACTACACAGGCGCTTTTTCTGATCACCAATGATGTGCGTACAGATACGCTGCTGATGGGGTCAGTTATTTTTGCTATCTGGCGGCTAGCAGCATGGACAGAGACAGGCCGGCCACGGGACCTGCTGTGGGGCAGTATAGGAGTGGGGCTGGCGCTCCTGTCCAAGGGGCCTATCGGACTCATAGCTGTGGGCGCCGCATTGCTACCCCATATACTGATAAAGAGAAAATGGCGCTCCCTGCTGCGCGTGGAACTAATAGCGGGCATAGCCCTTATAGCTCTGTTGCTCGTGCCTATGTGTATCGGCCTCTACGAGCAGTATGGCACCAAAGGCCTGCGCTTCTACTTCTGGACGCAAAGCTTTGGCCGGATCACGGGTGAGAGCGAATGGAATAATCATCCGGATACCTTCTTTCTGCTGCATAGTACTGCCTGGGCTTTTGTGCCCTGGACCCTGTTTCTGCTGGGAGGATGGCTCACGGCGCTGATAGCGGTGGTAAAAAACAGGAGCACTATGCCGGAGTACATCTCTGTCAGTGGCTTCACGCTGGTGCTCATCGCGCTCATGCTTTCGCATTATCAGCTGCCGCACTATAGTTTTGTAGTATATCCGCTAGGCGCGGTGATGGCTGCAGATTTCTATGAGAGGCTGAGGGGGGATTCTGTAATATTCAAAATACTCGCAGGCCTGCAGATGCTACTTCTGCTAGCTATCGTAGCAGTGGCTGGCATACTGCAGTACTGCTTCAAAGGAGCAGATACTACATCCATGATCAGCCTTGTCGCTGTATCGGGTATAGCTGCAGTAGCGGCCTTCGCCATACGCGGTTCCGGTTTTGTCATACGCGCTTCCGCTGCTGCCATCCTCGCTTTCAATCTGCTGATGAGCGGGTTCTATTTCCCGGCTATCATGCGCTATCAGCCCGGCAGTGATTTTGGCAGGTACGCGCGGACACATAGAGACACATTATTTGTCACATACCACTACCTGGCAGGATATGAGGATGTATTCTACTCACAGCAGGCGCCGCCTCCGGATATCTGGGACCGGAATACTTTGATGGCGAGACTACAGGAGAAGGGGCACCTGATCGTAGCGACCTCTGAGTACGGATGGAAGGATCTGCAGCAGTCCGGCATCAAGCTGAAGCTCATAGAGGAGCGTCAGGCGTATAAGGTGTCCTCGCTCACGGGCACCTTTCTCGATCCAGCTACTCGTTATAGTATCTGCGAGAAGGTCTATCTGCTGGAGGCCATGCGAGAATCTCAGTAGAAATCGCAGTCTGCATATTGAATACATTTCAGGCTGTGAGATAAAATCTGGTCATTTACCACATATCTCATCCTATGCGCTACCTGTATTGCTTCATTTGCTTATTCCTCTTTGCCTCTGATATATGGGCGCAGCCCATCACTGGCTTTGTAGACATGCATGCGCATCCGCGCGGTGACCTGGCCTACGGCAGAGAGCTTTTTTATGGCGGGCCATACGGCGATATCAGCGTAGCGCTTGGCGACTGCCGGCATGACCATAGCCGCAATCTGGTGCGCAGTATACTGGCTGCTCAGACCGAGCAGCAGAATAGCCCGACATGGCGTGATGGTAAAAAGGGCTATCCCGACTTCACCTCATGGCCTGCGTGGTGCTCTATCCTGCATCAGCAGATGTGGGTAGACTGGATCAAAAGGGCGCATGAGGTTGGGCTAAATATCATGGTCGCACTGGCAGTGAGTAGTCACACCATAGCATACGCCTCCAAAGGTCACGGCCCCTATGACGATGAGCAGGTGCTGCTGGACTGCGTGCAGGGTATCAAGGACCTGGTGGCGCATTCAGATTTCATGGAGGTGGCGTATACGCCGACAGATGTGCGGCGCATAGTGGCCAGTGGCCGGCTGGTCGTGATCATAGGCAGCGAGATGGATAACATCGGGAACTTCTACAACCCCCAGGATCATTATGACAAGACGACTTTCACCCCCGAGCCTACAGAAGGACAAGTGCAGGCAGAACTGGATAAGCTGTATGCGCTAGGGGTGCGATATATTTTTCCGGTGCATCTGAATAATACGGTATTTGGAGGCACGGCGATATTTAACAAGACACTGAACGCGGCTAATAAATTTGCAACCGGTGCAGAGTGGAAAATTGAACAGGTTCGTACCGATACGAGCGGGATCACCTTTCACCTGGAGCATCCCGGCTCAGGACTGCCGGCTATCGCCAAGGCCTTCATGCCACTGCTGATGCCTAAGAACGTGAACCCTGCCAAAATGGTAAACTATACGATCTGGGATACGCTGGCCGGCTATGGGCACCGCAATGCGCTGGGTCTGACAGCGCGCGGTAGGTTTGCCATCAGGTATATGATGCAGAAGGGCTACATGATAGACATAGACCATACGAGTGAGCGTATGACCGATGAGGTGCTCTCTATGGCTGTGACCGCTGACTACCCCGTCAATAGCGGACACAATGAGCCTCGCAGCTTCTCACACAATGAGAACGGCCGCACGCTGCTGCAATACGCGCAGATCAAGAGAGTAGGAGGGATGATAGGCGTAGGCCACGGTGCCAATGCTTCTGACTTTGTGCATACCTATCACACTGTAGCGGGTATAGTGGGAGAGCCTCACATGGCGATAGGGACAGATGTGGGGGGCTTCTCAGCACAGTCGCAGCGTGATACTACCATCAGGCTGATCTATGATGATACATTCACAAGGTGCAAGACCGGCAACCGCACCTGGGATATCAATACCGATGGTATGGCGCACTACGGCCTGCTGGCAGACTATGTGCGCTCGTGGCCGCTGGCTGGGATGAGCAGCGCGGAGATGGAAGGCTTTATGAGCTCAGCGGAATACTTTGTGCAGATGTGGGAGAAGTGCGAAAGGAGGAAGGTATCTGTAAGGTAGTAATTGATTGATTTGATTGAAAGCAAACTGTGAAAGAATGAGTGAGAATGAATTAGAAGATAAAGACGAGATACATGTACGTCACAAGGATTTTGAAGAAAATCTTGAGATGCAGGAAGCTCTGGCTCCGGTGGTATTGGAAAATCTGCTGGACTTCGGCATGGAGGAGGGGCAGGAACTTCGCGTTGAGTATTTCTTTTATACAGATTCTTCAGGCAAAGCGAATGCCTTAGCTACGGAGTTAAAAAAGTTAGGCTATTATGTCTGGTCAGGGCATTCTTCTTATGGCAAGACTCAATTTCTTATCAATGGTTGGACCATCAAAATGAGCATGGATAATGAAACCATGATCAATTGGGTCAACCGCATGTCAACTTTGGGATACGCTTATGATTGCAGATTTAATGGCTGGGGCACATCAGAGCAGATGCAAGATGACCTGCCTGAACCGGAAAATTAGAAGGACTTAGTGGCGTAGCAGCCTAAATGTCGCTTTTCCA
>JAFDYP010000462.1 GCA_018267355.1 Bacteroidota bacterium | reverse complement strand
TGATAGTTATAGCTTTGTGCTTTATAAAAAAGTATTTGGCAGCATGAGCGGACTTTTATGTGAAAATTAGTTGTTTAAACATTTAATTGTATTTACCTTTGCTATCGCAATTGATAATTAAACTAAAATCTAAAACACAAACATCATGGCAAAGTGGACAATAGACCCGACACACTCTGAGGTACTTTTCAAAGTGAAACACCTCGTGATCAGCAATGTGACCGGTTCATTCAATGTATTTGAGGGTGCGGCTGAGACCAGCGCAGATGATTTCAGCGATGCTAAGATCACCTTCTCTGCAAGTGTAGACAGCATAGATACCAATCAGGCGCAGCGCGATGCGCACCTGAAGTCGGCAGACTTTTTTGACGTGGCCAACTTTCCAAAGCTGGAGTTTACCTCTACCTCTTTCTCCAAAAAGGGTGACAGGGAGTATATCCTGAAAGGTGACCTGACACTGCATGGCGTGACCAAGCCGGTAGAACTGGCCGTAGAATACGGCGGCACTGCCAAGGATCCATATGGACAAACCAAGGCGGGCTTTGAGGTGACCGGCAAGCTGAACCGCAGCGAGTACGGCCTGACCTGGAACGCAGCTACAGAAGCTGGTGGCGTAGTAGTATCTGACGAGGTAAAGCTTCTCGCTACAGTACAAGTGATCAAGCAGGCATAAGCTAAAGCATAGTTAAGTAGAATTGGGTTTGAGGCGCAATCTCCTAAAGGAGGTTGCGCTTTTTATTGTACTCGCATACTGGTCGTTCTTTATTATCTTCCACTATGTATATGGCAGGAGATTTGAAGTAAATAAAATGAATGCCGCAAAGTAAACTTCCACTCAGAATATTGATCATCTACGGACTCGGATGCTTCGGCTGGAGCATAGGGCTCAATATCATATCGGTACTGCTAAACTACATCTACCTGCCACCTACCAACTCAGGTATGCATGACCTCATACCCGGCACAGTATGGTTTGGGTTTGTCAATATCATATCCATCATCCTGCTCACGGGGCGCGGACTGGATGCAGTACTCGATCCACTCATAGCCAACTTGAGCGATAAGAGCAAGAGCAAACTAGGGCGCCGTATCCCATTTATGCGCTGGGCATTTTTGCCTCTCAGCGTGTTTTGTGCAATGGTGTTTATACCCCTGTACAGGCATGACCATGCCGCCAATATATGGTGGCTGGCTGTGACGCAGATGCTCTTTTATTTCTTCTTTGGCCTCTATACCATACCCTACAATGCACTGCTGGCAGACCTGGGCCATGATGCACGGATGAAAGTAGATCTCTCTACGGCACAGTCTGTAGGATTTATGGCAGGTGCTATGGTCAGCGCCTCATCTACCGCCGCCGTATGGCTGATCCTGCACCTGGGCATCACTACCGACAGGCTATCGGCCTATCAGTACGCTATCATCGCGCTCAATATTATAGCAGCGGCCTGTATGGCGGTGCCGGCATTTGGTATCAAGGAGCGTGAGTTTCATAGCCGGCAGCATACGACCGGCGGGGCATTCAAGTCACTGACGGCCGCCCTGAAGAACCGCAACTTCAGGATCTTTGCCATGGCTGATGCCAGTTATTTTATGGCTATAGCTATCATCAGTACTGGCTTGTTATATTATATCAGGGCCATGCTCGGTCTGGATGAGAGCCTCGGCACGGCCTTTATGCTGGCCATGGTCGTGATCACCATGGTCTCATACGGATTTGTAAATAAGGTAGGGACTATATATAGCCGCAAGAAGATGATGATCGCATCTTTTGCCGTAGCGGCACTAGTATTTGGAGAAATATTCTTCCTGGGGCATGTACCACTGCATCCTATCCTTCAGGCCTCCGTGCTGGTAGTTTCTTTCGGCATACCCAATGCCTTCCTGCAGATATTGCCTAATACTGTAGTGGCAGATATTGCGCATCAGGAGAGAGATCGCGCAGGCTCTAATGAGGAAGCGAT
Source organism: Bacteroidota bacterium (assembly GCA_018267355.1). Lineage (GTDB taxonomy): Bacteria > Bacteroidota > Bacteroidia > Chitinophagales > LD1 > UBA1941. The sequence goes on along the minus strand of JAFDYP010000462.1, from coordinate 588 downwards.
GTTCTTTGGTATGCGCGCGTTTTTCCAGAAGATAGGTCAGACGCTAGGCATTACAGTATTTGCCATGCTCATCACACTGGGCAAAGATCCGGGCCATGACTTCGGTCTGCGCATGAGCGGTGTGGTAGGAGCTGTGCTTTGCGCCTTTGCAGCTGTTATCTACATTTTTTACAAGGAGCCACAGACCAAAGCCGAGTGATAGCAATTATTTCTTTTCACCGACGGAGGTGTCGTTGGGCTTAGGCGCGGGAGCCGGTTGCTGTCCTTTCTGGCTTGCTTCGCCTTCATATACCGGATAGCCAAAGGGATCGAGGAGGTCCAGGTTTCTTACTTTTTTAGTCAGCGTGTTCATATTCATTTATTTAAAGGTGATCAGTCAAAGGATGTGCCACTCAGCAGTCAAATATTTCCTCGGCTGTCTTGATGCGGATCACCAGACCGGGTATGCCGCGGGATAGCTCATCTATCACATCACCGTCTATAAAGACGTGGCAGCGCTGCTGCAACTGATAGCACTCAAAGTAAAAATCAAGAGCGTCATACTGACAGGTAAATGGCACCAGCTCCCAATAGATATAGTAGTCTTCA
>JAFDYP010000461.1 GCA_018267355.1 Bacteroidota bacterium | reverse complement strand
TTCCAGGTAATAGATGGCAGTATCGGGAATAATGACACCTGCTTCAGAGACGTTTTGATACTGCCGGTATATGGATTTCCCTGCACATCTACATAGACGAAATATGGGTTTTGACGGCTATATGCATTGTAGATGGAGAGATTGAGATCTGAGTGGAGCTTAGGGAAGCGCCTATGCTTGAAGGTGTAAGTCACACTGAGATCCAGACGGTGATAGGCCGGCAGGCGATAGAAGTTTCTGGGGCCATATATCTCATGGATGGTCCCCTCCTGATAGAATAGCTGGACAGGCAGTGTGGTCGTATTGCCGGAGGCATAGACGAATGTAGCGCCCAGCTTCCAGCGCTGATTGATCTCGTACATCAGTACCACATTTAGGTCGTGGCGACGATCATACTTGGCTGCAAACCACTGATCGTTATTGATGCTGGGAAATTTGCGCTGTGTCCAGGCCAGCGTATAGCCTATCCACCCCTGAAACTTGCCCCGTGCCTTCTTGAGAAAGAACTCAGCACCATAGCTCCTCCCCTTGCCGAAAACAAAGAAGTCTTCTACATCCTGATCAATGCCGGGCACATTGTTATCTCCATACTCTATCTGATTAAAAAGCTGCTTGTAGTATCCCTCTATCGAAGCTTCAAACATGTTATCGTGAAAGTTCTGAAAGACACCCAGTGAGTACTGTAGCGCCATCTGAGGCTTTACCTTCAGCGTGCTAGGCACCCAGAGGTCAAATGGCAACGTAGTAGTAGAGTTTGAGACGAGATGTATATACTGCTTGGTCAGGGAGAATCCGGCCTTGATGGAGGTGGCTTTCGCTACCTTGATCCGGGCACTGGCACGCGGCTCCAGACCGTAGTAGGTCTTGACCGGCTGGTCTACTGCATAGTTCAGGCTATCTACCTTGGCTCCGGTCGAGTCAAAAATACTCTTCTTGTACGGCCCCGCCAGGCAGAAGAGGGAGGCGCGCAGGCCCAGATTTATTTTGAGCCATTTATTGACCTCAAAGTCATCTGCCACATAGGCGGCCAGTTCATGGCCATACTTGGATGAGGTGTTGGTGTTTTGTATGCTGACAGAGTCAAAGACGCCCTGCGTCTGGTATGGCGTGAGCATGTGATTGGTATAGTCTACGCCAAACTTCACCATATGCCCTACCAGCGGAGAATAGTCAAAGGCCAGTTTAGCGCCGAGGTCGCGCGTATCACTGCTCACCCCAAATATCACCCCGCGATAGTCTGACTTGATATCAAAGCGATAGTCATTATAGATGAACATGGCATTCATGAAGAGCTTATCGCCAAAGATGTGATTCCACCGGCCGGTCACGGTACTATTGCCCCACGGGAAGTGAATATTAAAGTCACCCTCCGGAGCCTTGAAGTCAAAAACATCACGCCCAAAATACGCACTGACAAACAGCCGGTCTTTGTCAGAGATGATATAGTTCAGCTTGGCATTCAGATCATAAAAGTAGTAGCCGTCTTTTTTGTATTTGCCTCCCTGATATGTAGCCAGAAATGGCTTGGTGAGAAGATCAATATAGGTGCGCCTGCCGGAGAGGATGATGGAGCATTTATCCTTCTTCAGGGGACCCTGCACAGTGAGCCGGGAGGCTATCAGGCCTATGCCGCCCGCTACTTCCCAGTGCTTCATATTGCCCTCGCTCATCTTCACGTCTACCACGGACGAGAGGCGTCCGCCATACTGTGCCGGCATGGCTCCTTTCTCTATCGCTACTGACCGCACGGCATCAGAGTTGAATACCGAGAAGAAGCCGAACAGGTGGCCTGTATTATACACCACGGCCTCATCCAGCAGCACGAGATTCTGGTCAGGACCGCCACCGCGCACATAGAAGCCTGTATTGCCCTCGCCTGCCGCCATCACACCCGGCAGCAGTTGTATCGTCTTCAGCACATCTACCTCACCCATAAAGGCAGGTATGGATTTGACCGTTTCAATGGTCAGCTCCTGCCGGCCTACAGATGTACTGGTTACATTGGCATCTTTCTTTTCTGCGGTGACCACTATTTCTTTAGTAGCCATAGCAGCGGTGTGCAGGTCAAAGTTCATTTTGATATTGCCGGCGAGATCGAGTGGTATGGTCTCAGTCTCATATCCCACATAGGATACCTTGAGCGTGTAGTGGCCTGCCGGCAGATCAAGAGAGTAGAATCCGTAGTCATTGGTATTGGTCCCTTTGGTCAGCTCCACCACAGCTATGGTAGCACCCAGCAGTCCTTCACCATTGGCGGTATCTTTGATGTACCCGGATATCGTGTACCTGGGCACAGACTGTGCCTGTAGTGTAGAGATAGCAGCAAGGCTCAGGAGAATCAGAAAAAAGCAATGTAAATATCTCAGCATAGGGTGGTACTTCGGACTGCGAAAGTAAACCAACAGGATGATATGTAGCGATACCATTCCATGATATTCAATCGAATGCAGTTTAAATAACAGTGAAAGAAAATGACAAGGCAGCGCTCATCACACTGCTAATGATAAGATAACAATGAGTAGTTGTTTTGGTTCGCCCGGCCTCAGGTCAGCGTGTTCAGTATGCTATCACGGAGCAGGGATAGGTACTCTGCCGCCTGCCTAAGGCGCGAGCCGTACCAGGAGAACATCTCGCCGTCTACTATCATGACCCTGGCAGCCGGGCATAGCTGCTGAAACTCTGCCATATGTCTCTCTGTAAAACTGTAAGGCTCAGAAGATAAAAACACGAGGTCTGGCCGCGCCTCTGACAGCTGTGCAGCTGAGACAGCAGGATACCTGCTCAGCTCTGCAAATACATTCTGTACACCTAGTGCGCCGAGCATATGGTCTATGAAGGTATGATCGGCTGCCACCATATATGGTTTGCGCCAGATCAGGTAGGCAGCAGTCAGCCCCTGCGGCAGGGCTCTATGACGCACCAGCGCAGCAAATTCATTTTGTATCTCGGCTACCAAGTCGCGAGCAGTCAGTTCCGTAGCTGTCATCTGCCCGATAGCCAGCATCATCTGATAGGCATCATGCAGTGTATAGATATCACTCATCCACACCGGAAACTTCTCTCGAAGCGCTGCGATGCCCTCGGGATAGTTTTCCTCTTTATTGCCCAGGATCAGGTCAGGGACCAGTGTCTCTATTTTTTCAAGATCAAAATCTTTGGTGCCGCCTATGCGTTCCTTGGCTCCTACTGCACCTTCGGGATGGATACAAAAACGGGTCACCCCGACTATCCTATCGCCCAGGCCGAGATCAAAAAGCAACTCAGTCTGAGAGGGCACCAGAGATATGATGCGCCTGGCAAATGGAGGTACATCTACCGGCTGACCCATTTGATCTATATATTTGCTCACTGACGGAATTGTAAGCTCTAAAATTGGCACAAATTCTGATATATGCTATCAAACATTTCAACCGCTCACACATGAAAAAGCCACTCATCATCGTCACCACTATGCTGCTACTGGCAGTAGCTGGTTCTGGCTGCCGCAAAGACATATATGGCTGCACCGATCCATACGCAGCCAACTATGCACCTAATGCTAATGTGGACAATGGGTCTTGCCGTTATTATGGGCAGGTAATGTTTTGGTTTGATGCCAATAACGGAACGGGAACTGTGACCATAAATGGCCAATCAGCAACTATCTCGGGATATGTGACCGGTGGCACGCCAAGCTGCGGCAATACAGTTTCTGCCACATTCACCCTGCCAGAAGGGCAATACGCCTATAGCGCGACAGCTACCAATGGATACACATGGACTGGTACAGCCACCGTAGTGGCAGATGGCTGCCAGGCATATCAGTTGCATTGATTTTGACAAAACGATGAGATAATATTTTGAGGATTTTGACGTTAGTCAGGTAACTTCACAATACCTAAACTAACTACTATGAAAAAACTCCTCTTACCTATTATTACCTTTTGGGCTTTTTCGATTTTTGCGGCTACGCCTGATGATGCCGGGCATCACGATATGCTGGAGTACCTCCGGCTAATACCTGACACACTTTATTTCAATCAAGACTACCTGATAGAAAC
>JAFDYP010000460.1 GCA_018267355.1 Bacteroidota bacterium | reverse complement strand
TAGGAGCGGGTAGACCGGACATGGGTGCATAGGTAGGGATTTTTGAGATTTACAGAATTACTGATTTACGGAATTACGGATTTACAGAATGAAACAAACGGTAATACAATCCTCTAAATCTCTCCCGACTACATCGGGATCCGTGACCTAAAGGGAGACTTGAATACGAGTGCAACATGACTTCTAAGCCTCACTTCAGGGTGGATTGGAGAGTCAATATGCATTGCAATCCGTACATCTGTAAATCAGTAATTCTGTAAATCTCAAAAATCCCTACCTATGCACCCATGTCCGGTCTACCCGCTCCTACGCCGCTACAGCTCATCCGCGAGCCGCTCATCACGGAGCGCGGTGTAGAGCTATGGCTGAAGCGCGACGACCTGACCCACCCAGAGATACAGGGCAATAAGTGGCGCAAGCTGCGCTACAACCTCGTAGGGGCGCGCGAGGAGGGCCATGACACGCTGCTGACCTTTGGCGGGGTGTATAGCAATCATATCGCGGCTACGGCGGCTGCGGGGCGGCTATTCGGATTTAAGACCATAGGCATCATACGCGGCGAGCCGACAGATACGCCTACCGATACGCTCCTCACCGCTACAAGGAATGGCATGCGCATCCTCTGGATGGACCGTGAGCAGTACCGCCACAAAGACGACCCCGACAGCATAGATAGCCTGCGCCTACAGCTGGGCCGCCACTACCACATACCCGAGGGCGGTACCAATATCCTCGCCCTCCCCGGCGTGATAGAGATGGTGAATGAGATCAAAGAGGACTATGACTATATCTGCACCGCCTCCGGCACAGGCGGCACGCTGGCGGGTATCGTAGCTGGCCTGTACGGCAAACGCAAAGCCATAGGCTTCTCCGCACTGAAGGGCAAGGACACCCTCACCCCTGCCATCACGCAGCTGGTCTCAGACTATACGGAGCAGACGTTTGACAACTGGCATATCACCTTTGACTATCACTGTGGCGGCTATGCGCGGGTCACGCCGGAGCTGATAGATTTCATCAAGAAATTTAAACTCGACCACCTCGTGCAGCTGGAGCCTGTCTACACCGGCAAGCTGCTGATGGGCCTCTACGATATGATCGGCAAGGGCTATTTCCCCAGAGGGACGAGGATCATAGCGGTGCATACGGGAGGGCTACAGGGACTGTGCGGGTACCGGTAGTGGTTTTAAGGGGATTTACAGAATTACAGATTTACGGAATTACAGATTGGCCCGGCGGCAGAGGAGGGGGTGTACCACATGGTACAGTGGTACGGAATGGTACAGCAAGGTGGCACACTAGTGGTACAGGTGTGGTACACCTGAGTGGTACGGTACAGTGGTACACCGGAGTGGTACGGTACACCCCAAAAGAGCGCCGTCATCCCGAAGGTTTTTCAAGCCATAACATATAAGCGAGATAAAACCGAGGGATCCCCTCACTCACAGATGAAAAATGATAGATACCTTTTTATCTTGTCCTCATGAAACGCGGCGGTTCAGTATACATTATGACAAACAGGCATCATACAGTTTTGTATGTAGGTGTCACAGCAGATATAGCCAGCCGTATTGCACAGCACAAAGATCGTATCGACCCAAAGTGCTTTACAGCAAAATATAACTGTGATATATTGGTTTACTATCATCACTTTTACCATATAGAAGAAGCTATATCAGAAGAAAAACGGATAAAAGGATGGAGGAGAGGTAAGAAGCTGGATCTCATTTTCTATAAACCCTCTCTGGACAGATCTATACGATTCTATTAAGGATCAATAATAAAGCCGAAGGCGCGTCATCCCGAAGGGGGTTTCCAGCGATAAATACAGAGGATGTACACCCTCACACAAGGACTAATAGCGCCTCGCCCTCAGGGGATTCCTCAGCCTGGCCGCGCTTATTTTTTGTGATGACAGGCTATCGGAATGACGGCTTTTGTGTACCGTACCACTTTACTGTACCACTGTACCGTACCACTCAGGTGTACCACCCCTGTACCACATCTGTACCACTCTGCCGTACCACCATGTACCACTGTACCACATGGTACACCTCTGCCGCCGGGCCAATCTGTAATTCCGTAAATCCGTAATTCTGTAAATCCCTCCAAAGACTTATTCACAGAGCAAAGCCAATGGCAGTGCGGGTTTTGGCTTTTTCGGCAAGATCTGACAGTGCCCGCCCGGTAGCTATATTTATAAATTACCGTTTATTTTGCTATATTTGCATCGCATTTCAAAGCTGGTAGTGACGGTGCTACCATATCTCTTTTGGCAGCGGCGCGCGGGCTGCCCTCCTACCGTATCAGCTCTTTTATTTTTTATCACTTACCCCCATATTTTACCTATGGAAAATCCAAATCAGAGGCCACTGCCTCCGGGTGTGACACCCGTGACCAAATCATCTAAAGTCATCATCCCGGACTGGCAAAACCCCTCCGCTACGCTCACTGAGGTCAGAGAGCGGGAGCAGGCTGCCCTCCGCGCCCAGGCCGAGCGTGATGGCCTGACGCCCTGGCTGCCTGACAAGCCGCTGCTGCACCGCGCCGACCTGGTAGGCGCCGAGATGCAAAAGAACATAGCCGAGCAGATAGCGCGTGAGCAGGCTGCGCAGCAGAGCGCCCTGACGCCAGAGACGGTACTGGCCGATATAGACCGCCACACCTCACAGCCCGCGCCATTCGTACCCCAAAAGCTGCTGGACGACCTGGCACTGCGGTCCGCAGAGGCGCAGGAGATGGCCCGGCTGGCCGCCCTGCGCGAGGCCATAGAGAGGGAGGGCGATGAGCACCAGTCTGAGGGTGTACTCTTTCACACGCAGGCGGTGGACGACTGGGTAGACCAGGCGGCCCTTGAGCCAGAGCCAAAGGCGCTCTTTGACGCCTTCTGGTATGAGCGCGACCTGTGTATCCTCTTTGCCGATACTAATCTGGGCAAGTCTATACTGGCCGTGCAGATAGCAGACAGTATCAGCCGCGGTGTGCCCATCGGTGACTTTCGCATGGAGGCGCAGGCGCAGCCGGTCTTGTACTTTGACTTTGAGCTCACGGCCAAGCAGTTTCAGGCGCGCTATACGCATGAGTACACAGACCCGTACAGGTTTAGCCGCCAGCTCTACCGCGCCGAGATCAATATGGAAGACGACTACCGCCAGTGGGGCTACAGCAGTTTTGAGAAATACCTCTACGCGCAGATAGCCATGCACATCCGCCAGACGGGTGTCCGGGTGGTGATCATAGACAATCTCACCGCCCTGCGCAGTGACAATGAGCGCGCCAAAGACGCCTACCCTATCATGGAGATGCTCAATAGGGTGAAGAAGAAAATGAAGGTCTCTATGCTGATCATAGCGCACACGCCCAAGCGTGATACCTCGCGCCCGATAGAGGAAAACCACCTGCAGGGCTCCAAGCAGTTTAGCAATCTGTGCGACAGCATCTTTGCCATAGGCAAAAGCCACCGCGACCCGCGCATCCTGTATCTCAAGCAGCTCAAGCACCGGGTGGGCGAGAAGCTCTACGAGGCTGACAATGTATGCCTCTGCCAGATCACAAAGCCGCACAACTTCCTGGGCTTTGAGTTTATGGGCTATGCCCGTGAGAGTGACCACCTGCGCGAGATGCGCGACAAGGAGCTGGGCGACAAGGTAGCCGCCGTCAAGGACCTGCACGCCGAGGGCAAGAGCATGCGTGAGATAGCCGCACAGCTCACCATACCCCTCACCACCGTAGCCCGCTACCTGAAACGGCCCGAGCCACCTGCCCAGGCTGCCTGATGCATCATACTACCCTCCGGGAGCAGGCGCGGTGGCGTGGCTACGGCCTGCGGCCCCGGAGTTTTTGAGTGGTACACCTGTGGTACAGATGTGGTACACTAGAGTGGTACGGTACAGTGGTACACCTGAGTGGTACGGTACACCCCCCCCCCAAACGAAACGCCCCCCCGGCCGCGAGGCGCAGGGGCTGTCTCAACATTCAGAACCCATCCTTTAAGTTTGGTCAGAGGGTCACGGTGTCTGCAGACGTCGTCCTCGTATCGGTGGCAAAGATGCGCGGTGCAGCCGCTGCGGACAATCATATTTTGCACCGGAAATCGGAAGGCCGGAGGCTAAGCCTGCAAACCCGGCCTACCATAGGGCAGGCCTCTAAGAGAAGGCTTTAATAGCGGCTTCATGTTTTTGAGTCTCGCTTTTCGCAAGGGTTTGTTTTTGCCCCCGGCGGCAGGGTATAGCACCTAAGCCGCTGAATCAGAACAATAAGCCCTTCTCAGAGAATCCCAATTGATGCTCTTTGCGCACACTGGCTCAATAGTTTTCATCATACCACAGCCCTGTCAGGAATGTCTGGTGGTGAATTTTAAAACGGGAAAATCTCACTTCCTTATTTACTTTCGCGCGATGTACCAATACGTAAAGGCACTCCATATCATATTCATCGTTACCTGGTTTAGCGGCCTTTTCTACATCGTCCGGCTGTTTGTTTACAACGCGGAGGCGAATGAAAAAAGCGAGCCGGAGCGCAGCATATTGCTGCAGCAGCTGCTCCTCATGACGCGCCGCCTGTGGTATGGCATCACCTGGCCATCGGCAGTGCTTACCCTCATATTCGGCACGTGGATGTATACACTATATGGCTCGCTGCCCACCTGGCTGGTGATCAAATTGTGCTTTGTAGTTGGATTGTATGCATATCACTTTAGTCTCCACGCCATCTTCCGCCAGCAGGCGGCGGGCATCTTCCGCTACAGCTCGCAGCAGCTGCGTATATGGAATGAAGTAGCCACAATATTCCTCTTATCAATCGTCATGCTGGTAGTGGTCAAAGATGGCCTGAGTGTGTTGTGGGCTTTAGGAGGGCTGGTCTTATTTATAGCCATCCTCATGAGCGCTATCAGGCTCTACAAAAGTATCCGCGCTAAACAGTAAAAAGTTTTATTTCCAAAGCGAAGCATACGCCCCCTCGTGCTGCGCGCACCAGGTGGCAAAAGCATCTACCCAGGCGGCATCCGTATTGAGGCATGGTACACGGTCATACACCTCGCCACCATTGCTCATAAACTCTTCGCGGCCGCGCATATCCATCTCCTCCAGCGTCTCCAGGCAGTCCGCTACGAATGCAGGGCACAAGGCCAGCAGTTTCTTTGTACCATTCTTTGGCAGCTCCTGCAGGGCGGTGTCTGTATAGGGCTGCAGCCACTTATCCCCCGCCAGCCGTGACTGAAAGGTCAGATGGATTTTGTTTGGCTCCATGCCTAGCTTCTCAGTCACCAGTTTGGTGGTGATCTTCACCTGGTGCTTATAGCATGTCTGCCAGGCGTCAGAGGCTACATCGCAGCAGTCCCCGGTGATGTAGCAGTGCTTCTTGGTGGGGTCAGATTTCTTCAGATGCCTCACCGGCAGGCCATGATAGCTGAAGAGGTAGCCATCATACTCCCCGCGCTCCAGATAGGGGCGTATACTCGCAGCCAGTGCTTCTATATATAGCGGATCATTGTAGAAAGGTTTCAGTACTTTGATCTGCGCCTCCACTCCTTGGGCGCGTACAGCGTCTTTCAGGTGCTCTATGGCCGTCTCGTAGCTGCTCATGGCGTAGTGTGGGTACATAGGGGCTACGAGTATGGTTTTGATGGCCGGAGCTTTCTCTAGTAGCTTTTGCAGTGCGTAGGCTGTAGATGGTGCTCCATAGCGCATACCGAGGGTCACGGGCATCTCCAGTCTGTCTGTCACCAGATTTGTAAACTTCTCAGAGATCACTTTCAGCGGTGAGCCTTCTTTGGTCCAGATAGAGCGGTAGGCCTCGGCAGAGTTGCCCGCCCGCATAGGTACGATATACCCTTTCACCAGTATAGTACGGATCAGCGCCGGTGCATCTATCACCCTTTCGTCCATCAGAAACTGCCGGAGGTATCTATTCACATCGCCCCGCCCGGGGCTATCAGGCGACCCCAGATTGAGGATAATGAGGCCTGTAGTTTCATTCAACATGGCGCGAAAGTTTATCAATCAGCGGTAATAACCAAAATACGCCTGCAGTGTTTTGTCATAGTATTGTCATTTAACGTCAAGTATCTGAAAATCGAGCTATTAAAATCAATCTTTGCGGCCACAAATCGACGTAGCTCTTTACATGGAAAATGACATTTGTCTAACAATAATCGGAGTGAACTACAGGAAAACGTCGTTGGAAATAAGGAGCAAATTTGCGCTCACTACTACAGCCATCCGCGCTATATATGGTGAGGCGGCCAGTGATCCCGGCAGAGATTTCTTCATTTTATCTACCTGCAATAGGACTGAGATATATGCTCTGGCACCCGCACCTGAGCAGTTGGTAGATGTTTTCCGCACGCACTGCCAGGTATCTGAGCAGGAGATATCGGAGTATATCTTTATCAAAAAGGGAGTGGACGCCATACGGCACCTGCTGCGCGTGGCATCGGGCATTGAGTCTCAGATACTAGGTGACTATGAGATCGTAGGCCAGCTCAAGAAGGCTTTTGGCGAGGCCAAGGAATACGGCATGGTGAGCGGGCTGATGGAGAAGCTGACGACCACTGCGCTCAAGACCTCCAAGGAGGTGCGCAGCACCACCAGCCTCTCTGATGGCACTACTTCTACCTCGTATGCGGTGGTGCAGCTCTTTCACAAAGAAAATACAATGAAGCAGCTGCAGCGCCTCACCCTCTACGGCCTGGGTAAAATAGGCACACTGACCCTGAGAAACCTGACTCATTATCTCAGTGACGTGTCCGTCACGCTGGTGAATCGCAATGAAGAGAAAGCGGCCTCACTGGCCAGAGAGTTCAATGTCCTCGCCGCGCAGTCAAAGGACCTGCCCACCGCACTGACCCAAAGTGAAGTGCTGGTGGTAGCCACAGGCGCAGACCACCCGCTGGTCACTGCCGCTGATATACGTGATACGCCTATCCGCCTCATCTTTGACATGTCTGTACCGAGCAATGTAGCCCCCGAGGTCCGCGACCTGCCGGGTGTGCGGCTCTACGACATAGACCAGCTCTCAGAGATCATCAATGAGACGATAGACAAGCGCAAAAACCAGGTACCCTTTGCCGAGAAGATCATCGAGGAAAACATTTCTGAGTTGATAGCCTGGCAGCGCCGCCGCATAGAGTTTACTACGCAGAAACCTGTTTCACCTGATTGGGTCATTTGCTGTGATTGATAGCGGTATGATAAGGATCGCCACGCGCAGCAGCCAGCTCGCACTGTGGCAGGCAGAGGAGGTACAGCGCGCACTGGCCGGCTGCGGCATCACATCCGTACTAGTGCCTATCGAGAGCACCGGCGATACGCACCTCACACAGCCTATCTACGCCATGGGCGTATCAGGCGTTTTCACCAGGCAACTCGACATCGCCCTGCTGGAGGGCACTGCCGATCTAGCGGTACACTCGCTGAAAGATGTACCGACACAACTGGCTACCGGCCTCACTCTCTCTGCTGTACTGCCACGCGGTGCTCATGAGGACGTAGCGCTGGTCAAAGACAAAACGAAACTTACGGACGGTTCATCTTTTACCATAGCCACCAGTAGCCTCCGCCGCATAGCGCAATGGCAAGCGAAATACCCGGATCACAACACCACATCCATCCGCGGCAACGTACAAACCCGCCTCCGCAAGTACGGAGAGAATACAGACATGGACGGCGTCATCTTCGCCAAAGCAGGACTCGAGCGCGTGGGCCTGCTGCCGGCAGAGGCCATCACGCTGGACTGGATGATACCTGCACCTGCACAGGGGGTAGTGGGCATCGTGTCGCGTCTGGATGATCAGCGCCTCGCGACTACCTGGCCGAGGATCAATCACACACCGACAATGACCGCAGCACACGCGGAGCGGCAGTTCCTGCGCAGGCTGATGGGCGGCTGCTCGGTGCCTGTGAGTGCCTATGCCTATATGAGTGGTGATGATTTACACTTCAAAGGTGCCGTGCATTCTTTCGACGGTACCAGAGCTTATTTTGTAGAACGGGTATTTGATCAGGCGCAGATAGCAGATGCCGGCACCACAGCTGCCGAGGCACTGCTGGTCCAGCCGGGAGCCGAAGGCCTGATGGACGAGATACGCTGTAAAGACTGGAGCGATGAAAGTACTCTCGACTAAAAAGCTCGACGACGCGCTCATAGCCACCTACACTCAGCGCGGCCTGGAGATCACCTGTGTGGAGATGCTCCGCGTCACGCCTGTAGCGTGTGATACGACTAATATAGATGCGACACAGTACGATGCTATCGCCTTCACCAGCAGCCAGGCAGTAGAGCATGCAATGAAGGATGACAGGCTCACATCTCTTTGCCAGACTAAAATGATCTACGCCCTGTCGGGCAAAACAAAAGACTCCCTGGCACAGCATGGTATCAATACAACTGCCAGTGCAGATAATGCAGAGTCACTATCCGCACTCATCACGGAAAACAAAGCAATACACAGCATCCTCCATCTGACGGGAAATCTCACACTGGATACGCTCGGAACACGCCTGGCGGATGCCGGGATCAGCTATCATACGCTGGAGGTCTACCGTACAGATCTCATTGGCCCCGTGGTCACAGACGCTTATGATATGATTCTTTTTTTCAGTCCGAGTGGTGTAGACAGCTACCTGCTGCACAATGTCATTAAATCAACCAGTATCTGCTGCTGCATAGGCCCGACTACCGCCTCACATCTGCGCGAACGAATCACGGATATCAACCTACTCGTGCCAGCCACACCCACTCCAGAGCAGATGCTACATTTATTATCAAACTATCACCCTTCAGATACTCATGACCGATAAACCACAACACCTCCTGCTGCGCGCATTGCGTGGCGAGACCGTAGAGCGCCCACCCGTATGGATGATGCGCCAGGCAGGTCGCTACCTGCCAGAGTACATGACACTGCGTGCTAAATACGACTTCTTCACCCGCGTGGAGACCCCCGAGCTGGCCTGCGAGATCACGCTACAGCCTATAGATATCATCGGCCCTGATGCTGCTATTATTTTCTCAGATATACTGGTGATACCTCAGGCACTCGGCGTCAAAGTACTACTGGAGGAAAACAAAGGTCCCATCCTGCCTGACACGATCAGTACACAAGCGGATATAGACCGGCTGCAGGTAGAGGGCGCAGCAGAGCGCCTCGACTACGTCTGCCAGGCTATCTCTATGACGAAGAAAGCACTCAATGGCCGCGTGCCGCTTATCGGCTTCGCTGGTGCGCCGTTCACCATCCTCTGCTATATGGTAGAAGGCAAAGGCAGCAAGAACTTTGATAAGGCAAAGCAGTTCTGCTTTTCACAGCCGCATTTGGCTCATGCATTACTGCAAAAGATCACTGACGCCACCATCTCATACCTCAGAGCGCAGGTAGCTGCAGGCGCTGACTGTATACAGGTATTTGATAGCTGGAGCGGTATGCTGGCGCCGGCAGATTTTGATCTGTATGCACTGCCATACCTGAGACAGATAGCAGATGCCATCTCACCGCTGTGCCCTGTCATTCTTTTCCCTAAGGGTAGCTGGTACGCGCTACCGCAGCTGGCAGAGACGAGCGCTGCTGCCGTGGGCGTCGACTGGACTATCAGTCCTAAGTATGCCAGGATACTGACCGGTAGTAAACTGACTGTGCAAGGCAATTTTGATCCTATCAAACTACTGACTACTCCTGCACAGATCAAGAAGGATGTCACTAAGATGATAAACGATTTTGGCCCGCAGCGCTATATAGCCAATCTCGGCCATGGCATCCTGCCGCACGTGCCGGTAGATAATGCAAAGGCCTTCGTAGATGCTGTAAAAGAATACACAGTATGAAGCGGGAAGAATTTGTATCGTGGATCAGTCAGCTGCAGGACCAGATCTGCCGGCGCATAGAGCAGGTAGATGGCCATGCGCAGTTTCGCGAGGATCTCTGGGAGCGCCACGGCGGTGGTGGCGGCACGACACGTGTGATAGCTGGTGGCAATGTTTTTGAAAAAGGGGGCGTCAATATCTCTGAGGTCTATGGAGACATGACCGATGGCATCCGTACACAATTGAAAATAGATGGCGCTCGCTTCTTCGCCTGCGGCCTCTCGTTGGTGATCCATCCACACAGCCCCATGGTGCCCACGGTCCATGCTAACTATCGATACTTTGAAGTCTACAATGAGGCAGGCGCGGTGACTGACTGCTGGTTTGGCGGTGGCGCAGATCTGACGCCTTGCTATCTTTTTGATGAAGATGCTGTTCACTTTCATCTGGTGCATAAAAGCAGCTGTGACCAGTTTGACCCGGTATGGTATCCGCTTTTCAAAAAGCAATGCGACGACTACTTTGTCAATACGCACAGGGGCAATGAGCGCCGCGGTATAGGTGGCATCTTCTATGATCACCTGCGTCCATCGGCTGCTTTGCAGGCAGGCACGCTGTTGCAGTTCGCGCAGTCAAACGGTAAGGCCTTTATAGATGCCTACCTGCCTATCGTAGAGCTCAGGATGCGCCTCACCTACACTGATGCGCAGAAACACTGGCAGCTGATACGCAGGGGCCGCTATGTGGAGTTTAATCTCATACACGACCGCGGCACTATCTTTGGCCTGAAAAGCAATGGCCGCACGGAGAGCATACTGATGAGCCTGCCGCCGGAAGTACGCTTTGAGTATGACTACCAGCCGCTGCCGGGCGGCGAAGAAGCACGGCTGCAGCAAATACTACTATCACCCAAAGACTGGATATGATGCAGAGAAGAAACAGGACACTGAGACAGAGCAGCGCTATACGCGAGCTGGTGGCTGAGACCATTTTGCAGCCGCATGATTTTATTGTGCCGCTATTTGTGACGGATGGCACAGATGTCAGGGAGGAGATCAGCTCCATGCCCGGCTACTACCGGCTCAGTCTGGACACATTGCACGCAGAGATCAAAGCACTATGGCATCTCGGTATCAGAGCTGTATTGCTTTTTGTCAAAGTACCTGACCACCTGAAAGATGACCGCTGCTCCGAAGCACTGAATAAAGACGGTCTCATGATACGCGCTATCAAAACGGTGAAGGACTCCAGCCCCGAGATGTGCGTGATGACCGATGTAGCGCTGGACCCGTTCTCTCCGCACGGGCATGATGGCCTCGTGCGTGGGCAGGAGATCATCAATGATGAAACGGTAGCCGTCCTGAGCGAGATGAGTGTGCTGCACGCCACCTATGGTGCAGATATAGTAGCGCCATCTGATATGATGGATGGACGGGTAGGGGCGATACGCACAGCACTGGAGCAGAGCCACCTGACCAAGACCGGCATCCTCTCCTACAGCGCCAAGTATGCATCCTGCTTCTACGGTCCCTTCCGCGATGCACTGGATAGTGCCCCGGGGTTTGGAGACAAGAAGAGCTACCAGATGGACCCGCGAAACAGGCGTGAGGCGCTCAAAGAAGTGAACGATGACATAGCCGAGGGCGCAGATATCGTGATGGTAAAGCCAGCCGGCGCCTACCTAGATATCATACGGGACGTAAAGAATGAAGTGAATGTACCGGTAGCCGCCTATCAGGTCAGCGGCGAGTACGCCATGATCAAAGCCGCTGCCGCCAATGGCTGGCTGAATGAAGAAGCCGCCGTGCGTGAGTCTCTCATTGCTATCAAGCGTGCAGGCGCAGATCTGATCGCTACTTATTTTGCAAAGCAATATCTACAATCGTTATAATGAATATTAACAAGAGCAAAGAACTCTTTGAGCAGGCGCAGGCGCATATACCGGGCGGGGTCAACTCTCCTGTGCGCGCCTTTCGCCAGGTGGGTGGTACGCCCATTTTTATGCAGCGCGCGCAGGGTGCCTATATGTATGATGTCGATGGCAATCAGTATATCGACTATATCAATAGCTGGGGCCCGATGATACTCGGCCACGGTCACCCAGAGGTGCAGGCCGCAGTAGTTGAGCAAGTGAATACTGCTTTCTCTTTTGGCGCACCCACGGCTACCGAGATAGACATAGCCCGTCAGATCAAAAAGATGGTGCCCAATATAGACCTCGTGCGCATGGTCAATAGCGGCACCGAGGCCTGCATGAGTGCCCTGAGGCTCGCGCGCGGCTTCACTGGCAGGGCTAAGGTGATCAAGTTTGAGGGGCACTACCACGGGCATGCAGATCCTTTTCTGAAGAAAGCTGGCAGCGGTGTAGCCACACTCGGCATCAGGCAGGAAGGCGGCATCCCCACAGTGGTATCTGACGATACGCTGGTGCTCGCCTTCAATGACCAGCAGGCACTTTCAGATTGCATAGAGCAAAACAAGGCCGAGCTCGCCGCCATCATAGTAGAGCCGGTAGCTGGCAATATGGGCTGCGTGCCACCACTACCCGGATACCTGGAGCTGATGCGTGAGCTGTGTACCAAGCACGGCATTGTCCTGATATTTGACGAAGTCATGACAGGCTTCCGCCTCGCAGCAGGTGGCGCACAGCAGCGGCTGAATGTATGGGCAGACCTCGTGACCTTTGGTAAGGTGATAGGTGGTGGCCTGCCGGTTGGGGCTTTTGGTGGTCGCCGCGATATTATGAGTATGATAGCGCCACTCGGCACTGTCTATCAGGCGGGCACCCTCAGCGGCAATCCTCTGGCCATGAGAGCCGGCCTCGCCACGCTGAAAGTGCTCGACGAGACCCCGCGCATCTACACAGACCTCGATGCCAAAGGCGAACAACTGAAGACAGAACTCACGAATGTCTTCAGTAAGAAAACGCTACCTTATACTATCAATCAGCTCG
>JAFDYP010000045.1 GCA_018267355.1 Bacteroidota bacterium | reverse complement strand
GGTATAGATGTAGGTACGGTAGATGATATCACGATCATCTCAGATACTGCCGTGAGAGTCACGCTGGCCATAGACCGCTCAGTCCAGAAATTCATCAAGAAGGACGCAAAAGCCTCTATAGGGTCAGAGGGCCTTATGGGAGATAAGATCGTAAACATATCTGCAGGTACCGATGGCGGCCCTGAGATAGAGAATGGCGACATGGTAATGGCTATGGAAGGATCCACTATTGATGAGATAATGAAATCTGTAAAGGTGACCGCAGATAATGCAGCGCATATCACAGGAGACCTGGCGGATGTGGTAGGTACGATCAAGACCGGAAAGGGGACCATCGGGAAACTGCTGATGGATACAGTATTCGCCGATAATCTGGATGCCACTATGGTAAATGTGAAACAGGCCTCCGGCGGCTTGAAAGAAAACATGGAAGCCGCCAAACATAACTTCCTGCTCAGAGGCTATTTCAAGAAAAAGGAAAAAGAAGCTGAGAAGAAAGAAAAGGAACAGGAAAAGGAGGAAAAAAAGGAGGCTAAAGATTCTTCCACGAAATGACACAATATGAAAAAGAGCGAATCTAAGGTCGGTAAATTTTTCAATCGCTTCAGCGGGTGGGTTATGGTCTTCACGGGCAGCCCTAAGGCGTTCTTTATAGCCTTAGCCACGATCATCATATGGGCCATCTGCGGTCCTATCTTTCACTTTTCGGATACCTGGCAGCTGGTGATCAATACCAGTACTACGATTATTACTTTCCTGATGGTATTTATCATCCAGCAATCCCAGAACCGGGATACCCTGGCCCTACACCTAAAGCTCAATGAACTCATAGCAGTAAATGAAGGTGCAAGCAATCGGCTGGTCTGCTCAGAGGACCTGACGGAGGAAGAGCTCAGAGTATTAAAGAAATTCTACCAGAAGCTGTCCAATCTATCCCTCGAAGAAGGTGAAAGCATCCATAAATCGCACTCTATAGATGAGGCTGAAAGCAATCATAAAGCAAAAGCTCGCAGTAGAAGATAAGCATGATATTATTTGACAATAAAACGGTATGTTATGAAATGTGTGAAGATCAAATGGATAATTTTAAGCACGGGACTATTAATCTCCCTCAATACCACAGCACAGACTAAAGGCCGCTCTGGCCAGGATGATCGCGCGGGTATGCGCGGAGCCACCGGAATAAGTGGTAGCAAAGGTACCTCCGGACTCGGAAGTGGTGCCATTATATCGACCGGCAGCACAGGTACTACCGCTCCTACCGGCACTACAGGATGGACTGGACCTACAGGTCCGACGGGATCTACCGGTCACAGTGGCCCGACCGGGCCAAGTGGCCCTCTGCGAACGGCTCCTACAGGCAAATAAATCTCGGTAAAGTAAAAGCGCTTCAATTCTTTGAAGCGCTTTTACTTTGTCTGGTGCGCGGGGTAGCAAATGGCAGGCGAATGAGTGTGGGTATATCATCTCCTATCAGAAATCCCCAGGGCTTTAACGCATTGATATGATCAAAGATCACTTTGACTAAGGCTGTGAGCGGTATCGATAGGAACATGCCTGTCACTCCCCACAGCATACCACCCATCAGTACCACCACTATAGCCACCAATGCATTTACTTTGACCTTAGACGCTACTATGTATGGCACGAGATAGTGATTGTCTACAAACTGGATCACGGAATAAAGAACGAGTACCAGCAGTGCCGTTAGAGGCGATTTGGTAAGAAATGCGATGATCATGGGGACCCCAAAGCCTATGATGCCACCTATATAGGGTATGACATTTACTATGGCACCTGTGATGCCGAGTATGATTGCATATTCTACACCCAGGACCAGGAGCGCTACCGAATTTAGAACCGCCACGATCGCACCCTCTATGAGCAAACCTACAAGATAGCTTTGTATGATCGTTTTGATACTACCCAGAACCTCCACTACCGTTTTATGATGATGTGGGTCGAATAGCCGCCTGATGAACTCAAGAAAGAGCGGCTTGTAGTGCAGGATCAGGAAGACATATACGGGTACCAGCACTATTACTACAAATGCATTTCCTACTGTCAGCAAGGTATGGCCTATACTACCATTGAGGCTACTTATGGCTTCATGTTGTGTACTATGTAGCCAGTTGAGTACTGCACTGGGATCCGTATTGAGTCGGGCAGCTATCCACTGCGTATAGTCAGTGATAGTATGCTCAAACTTGTCCTTGAGTTGTGGATAGGTCTTTGCAACCATAGTGAACTGTGCGCCTATGATAGCTACCAGGCCCAATATAACTATGATGGCCAGTAGTAGTGCCAGGGATATAGCTATGATCTTTGGTACTTTTTTACGCACCATCCAGTTGACCATAGGATTCAGCAGAATAGCGATGAAGAGTGAGAAAATAAGCGGCACCAATATCTCATCACCCACATATAGCATATATATACTCATGAAGATGCCTATGAGGATAAAGGTAACCTTGGCGTAAAAAGGTAACGTAATAGGATCGGATTCAGTCATTGCATACAGTTAAAAAAGAACGGCCATCAGGCCGTTCTTTGTCAATCAATAATCCCAAACAAAAACAAATCTTACTTATGATGATCACCCGCAAAAAATGATTTCATATTTTGCGAGATAGTATCCATATCATTATTAAAGGACATCTTAAACTTATCCCAGTTATCACGTCCTTCTTCTTTGTACCCTTCCAGGCGTTCCCTCAGCTCACTATTACGCGATTCGAGGGTTAGCATTTTCTGATCATAGCCTGCCTTAACTTTGTCGCCGGCTTTTGCTATTTTCTGATTGATCATTTTGAGGCTATCCTCGTTCTGTTTGAGCCTGGCGCGTGCCTCTATCTTAAATTTTTCCCAGTCCTGCCTGTCAGCATTAAAGGTATCTGCATAATTATGCGGATGCTCCATAGAGTCATTGATCCTTTGCAGTTCGGCAGTCTTTCGAGGCTGGCGGTCACAGGCTGTGAGTATAGCCGATGCGATCAGCGCCATAGCAGTGAGATGAATGAGTCTGCTTTTCATGATATCAGTTTTGGAGATGAAATGAATTCTATAAGACACGCCCTCCGCGTATTAATCGCAGTAGTATGGCTATCACTGCTATGACGAGGAGTATGTGAATAATGCCGCCGGCATGAAAGCCCACGAATCCGATAAGCCACGCGATCACCAGGATCACAGCGAGCAGATACAGTAAATTTTCCATGTTGTTAAGGTTTGATGAATGAATACCGGATTTCCCGGATGTCTGAGGACTTAGAATCTTAAAAAAATATGCCAATACATTTCAGGCTGGATCAAAAGTGCCTCAGATGCCCGTCTTTACTATGTTTAATAGTATCTGCAGCAATGAATATATATGAATCCCGCTTTCCCCATTTTACGACTCCCATTGGGGCATGATTTCCCGCAGTTTTGTGGAAACGCCTCATTTAGAGATTTTTTGGGCAGCGTATCCTTATGTATATCAGTGGGAGACTCATTGGCACAGGATTAGACTATATAATAGAAACTTCGACACATGAAACTGATACAACCACGCCATCCACGTTCTTTTCAGCTTATGATGATCGTATCAGAAAGGCGTAATTACTGCTATTGGTGCGGTCAAAAGTTAAAGAACTGCGAGACTTGCCACGGCAAGGGTCAATCTGAAAACTCAAAGTGCAACCTGTGCAGCGGCTCCGGTATGATATGCCCTACACACGAGGCCAACTGGGATTAAAATCTTTGAAACCAAAACGTCCTATCTATAATAAAACCTACACACTACTATCCTTTCTTTATTATCCTCATTTAGCAAACCCTCCTCATCTTCATTGGAGGGTTTTCTATTTTTATCCTATTCTTTTGACATCAGTCGCGCCAGATAGCCCAAGGCAAAAAGCGAAGTAGCTCCTATCATCGCATGCCCTATCCATGCGGGCTGTGCCCACAGGCTCATGATGATCCCTCCGGCAAACAGGAATGCCAACAGTATCACACTGGATATGGAGGCACCGATGCTACGGGCAGCCCTGGCCAGGGTGGCCTGATCGCTCATGTGTATCTCATGGATCAGTTTGCCATGTTTCATTTTGTATAGTATCTCGTTGATCTCATTTGGGAAGTCCCGTATCAGTGCACCATAATCCCTGATAGTATCATATATCTCTCCGGCTATAGTGGCAGGTGAGTAGCGCCGCTTCACCAGCTCCTCAGCATAGGGGCGTATGATGGCAGGCAGTGATAGCCCGGGTGCCAGTTGTGCACCAAATTTCTCTATAGTAGCAATGGCTTTCAGCAGCAGGTAAATACTGGCCGGGATCTTCAGCTCGTAGCGTAGTATGATCTTGATACTCTCATTCAATATTTGCGAGAAATTGATCTGCTCATATTGGAACGAGCCATGCCGGGTCAGCATATCATTAATATAAAACTGAAGGTCTTCTTTCTCGGCAAAGAATTTTTTATCGCACAAGGTCAGCAATGCGTCAGTGATGATGTTCGCATTGCCTGTGGCTAGCCCCAGGATAAATCCTGCCAGAAATTGCATTTGTGCCGGCTTGAGGGCACCCACCATACCGAAATCAATCAAGGCGATGCGATTATTGGCTTGTACGAAAAGGTTGCCGGCATGAGGGTCGGCATGGAAGAAGCCGTTTTTAAAGATCATGATCAGCATGATCCGGATACCGTTTTCGGCTACCTGTACCGGGTCCAGACCCTGAGCAGCGAGCTGGGCTACATTATCTGCAGGTGCACCTGTCACATACTCCATTACGAGCATCTGCGGGGTGCATAGCTCTGTATAGACTTTGGGTATTTTGCAGTAAGGAATGTCTTTGAATATTTCGCCAAACCTGACAATGTTGGATGCCTCGTTTATATAGTTCATCTCCATCTTCAGCGTCTCACCAAATTCATCTACAAACCCGACTATATCTATGGCCGTCAGGCCGGGATATTCATCCACGAGCTGCTGTGCTAGGTATTTGAGGAGGTGCAGATCCAGTTCTATCTTGCTCTGTATATCCGGCCGCTGTATTTTGATCACTACCTCCTCGCCGGTATGGAGCGTTGCTTTGTATACCTGGCCTATGGAGGCTGCACCGATGCAGGCGTCTGAGCTGATGCTGCTAAAGTAGCGCTCGAGAGGTGCCCCTAGCTCCTCTTCTATCAGTTTCATAGCCATCTGGTGCGGCACGGGCTCGACCTCTGACTGAAGCTTTTTCAGCTCTATACGCAGTTTGTCAGATACTATATCTGGCCTATCTGCCAGTATCTGCCCAAATTTGACAAACGTAGGCCCCAGCTCCTCTATCACCAGCCTGAGGCGCTCTGCCATAGAGAGCACCAGCCCGTTTCTTTTATAGCGGGCGGGCACAAAGCCACGCAAAGCAGCATTTTGGCTCAGCCAGTTGACAATAAAAAACCCGGAGAGGATGGCCAGGATATGTAGCCCTCTGCCCAGACGCAAAAATGATAGGCGTATATGAAAGATCTTAAACATGCATTATAGTTGGTCAGGATTACTTATCGGATTGCTTCATCTGACGCGTCAGCTCCTGAATAGCCTCCGTCAGCGTAGTGATGTCTCTTTTGTTAGGTGCATCGGTAGCTCCCATCGCACCGCGGATAGCACTCTCCAGATTGATATTATTTTTGGTCTGCTCCAGGTAGGTAGCTATTCTTTCAGCCCACCTCTCACCTTCGGCGGGATCATTTTGATAGCGGGTGATCAGTTCTGACACTTGGCTTACAAAAGTCTCCCTGTCTGCCAGCCCCATTGTGATGCCTGCAGCGATCAAAGACTTAACAAGTTCTCTCATATTCCTCCTTTTTAGGCTATAGTGAAAAAACTGTTCCTGATTTTATATGGTAGGCTTAGACACAAAAGGGCACGGATTTAGCACTTTAGAATAACTGTCTAGGAGGTCATACACGCTAGGCATTGTGCATCAGTAAAATGACATCTCATTTTTTGAGATATAAAATTGGGGTCATGCTTACTGTGTTAAATTTTACTCAGATTGGGCAGTGTTATTGATCAAATTATAAACCTTACTCAACCCTAATTATTTATGTATCTGGTCCGCCTTACTTTCCCATACTTTTATTGGTTGAACAATCTTTATAGGGGCATGAGCGATCTGGCCATCCGGATAGACCGCCCTCTCTTACTTTTTCTGGCACTGATCGGTAAGCGTCATCCGCGCGTACTGATGGTGGATGATGATGCTGATGATAGGGAGTTATTCATAGCTGCGGTGCGGGACATAGCTCCCACTATAGAAGTCTCTACCTGCAGAAATGGGCTGGAACTGATGAGAGCATTGCATGATGAAAGTATCGCCCTGCCGGATGTGATCTTTCTGGATCTCAATATGCCCTTCAAGAGCGGACAAGAATGCCTGGAAGAGATACGCAGTGCAGCCCGGCTAAAGTCTCTGCCAGTGGTCATCTACTCCACCTCTACCAATATGGATCATGTAAACCAAACCTATGCCCAGGGCGCTGATTACTATCTGGCCAAACCCGATTCTTTTGGAGATCTTAAATTGATCACCTCAAAGCTGTTTGAAATGGATTGGGATACGCACAGACAGCCCCAAAAGGATAAATTTTTTCTAAGCGCTCGCCTTTTCAAATAATTGAAAAAAGGCTCATACTCCCGTAGCGGGAGCTTCACAGCAGTACACTGACAGCTTATCTACGATCTCTTTGTACTGGCTAAAGCTATTTGGCTTTGTGATATAATCTGCCGCGCCGTGTTGTCTGGCCATCTCTATGTCTGCAGGATTATAAGAACTGGAGAATATTACTACCGGAATCATTTTGAAGGTATCATGCTCTTTGAGGATCTTAAGCGTTTCCAGACCATTTAGCATCGGCATATTGATATCTAAGACAATGAGTGCTGGCAATTCACTTGGATCCTGGTATCTGGTCAGAAAGTCCAAAGCCCGCTGGCCATTATCCACGTAATGGAATGATCCGGCTACGGAGGAAAACATCGTAAAAGCCTCCCGAATGATCTGATGATCCTCAAGATCGTCATCCACTATCAGCGCACATAGTTTGGCTTTCCCTTGCTCCCCAGATACTTCACCCATGTCAGCCATTGCTCAGATTTTGATATATATAGTCCATAATGTACCCAAAACA
This sequence comes from Bacteroidota bacterium, assembly GCA_018267355.1. GTDB lineage: Bacteria > Bacteroidota > Bacteroidia > Chitinophagales > LD1 > UBA1941. The sequence continues at coordinate 169 of JAFDYP010000045.1, read as the reverse complement.
TATGCCAGTACTCATAATAATACGCTTTTGGCTGAAAATTTGTTGTATCGCGCTACATACTAATAAACCCCTATTTTTAATTATTGTTTACCAGTTTAGAAGGTATTAATCAAATTTATGGTCTACAACATTATTATATAGCTTTTCTTAAAATGTTCCATATGGGTAT
>JAFDYP010000459.1 GCA_018267355.1 Bacteroidota bacterium | reverse complement strand
TAAAATCTAATAGGAGAGTTAACCACCTGCCCTGATTATATGAATATCATACCCATCAAAAGACCCTGTTTATCTACATAAACTCTCATTTGATATCTATTAAACTTATTATCTTTAATACAATCCAAAGTATAAAGGTATTCGCACGTCCGTGCTTTTGTAAAACCATACGACTATGAATGATCTGCTACGTCCCGCCGCAGAGCCCAATGTACCCTACGCGCGCCATGCCGGTGCTGCCGCCCGCTCCGCTACCACTACGCTCACGCCGTATGCCGGCACCTGGGGCCGCAAGGAGGCCGTACACCTGCTGAAGCGTACCATGTTTGGGGCAAAGAAGAGTGATGTAGACCACCTGCTCACGCTCACTATGAGCCAGGCGGTAGATGAGCTGCTCACACCGCAGACCGCTCCCTCACCCCCGGTGAATAATTATAACAATGCCAACTTCACCGATGCGGTAGTGCCCTTTGGCCAGACCTGGGTAAATGATACGAGCAATCAGCCCAATGCACTCGGGCCGCGTGCTGTCTCGCTAAAGGCCTGGTGCTATGGCAATATGATCAACCAGTCCCGCAGCATCGAGGAGAAACTAGTGCTATTCTGGCACAATCACTTCTCTACACAGATCAGCTCCTACACACAGCCTGTAGCAGGCTATCGCTATATATCTACCATCCGCCAGTATGCGCTGGGAAATTTCAAAGACTTTGTAAAAGCAATGACACTAGACCCTGCCATGCTTTTCTACCTGAATGGCTACCTCAATACCAATACCGCTCCGGACGAGAACTACGCCCGCGAGCTGCAGGAGCTATTCACAGTAGGCAAAGACCTGCCGAACCACTATACAGAAGATGATGTACGCGCTGCGGCCCGTGTGCTCACCGGCTATCGTATCAATCCACTCACGCTCACATCCTACTTTGACGCTACGCAGCATGATAGTACGGACAAGCAATTCTCATCTTTCTATAACAATACACTCATCACAGGTCAGAGCGGCTCCAATGGCGCTAACGAGTTGGATGACCTGCTGACGATGATCTTCACCCAGCAAGAGACTGCAAAGTTTATCTGCCGCAAGCTGTACCGGTACTTTGTCTACTTTGATGTAGATGCGACGATAGAGACCAATATCATCGAGCCACTGGCTGATACCTTCCGTACGAGTGGCTACGACATCATCAGTGTGCTATCTCAGCTTTTCAAAAGTGAGCACTTCTTTGACATGCTAAACCGTGGCTGTATCATCAAATCACCTACAGACTTTCTGGTGGGGCTGCTACGCGAATACAGTGTACCACTGCCGGCATCTACTGCCATCGTAGACTCCTATCAGGCATGGATGACGCTGGGCTATTACTCTATCATCCTCGGCCAGGATGTGCTGGACCCGCCGAGTGTATCCGGCTGGCCATCGTACTACCAGTACCCTCAGTACTACGAGCTTTGGATCAATAACTCCACGCTGCCGCTGCGAAACCAGATCACAGACGGCCTGGTATACGTCGGTGTGCCTGTCAATGCTTTCACAGTGAAGATCGACGTGCTGGACTTCTGTGCCAACCTGCCTGACCCTACTGACCCTGTGGCAGTGGTGAGTGATACCATAGACTACCTCTACATGATAGATGTATCTCAAAGCACGAAGGACTATATACGCGTGTACGGGCTGCTGGGCGGTCAGACCACCAATGCCTACTGGACCAGCGCCTGGGCTGCCTACGTAGCCAACCCTACCGACCCTACGGCGCGCAGCGTAGTGCAGACCAAGCTGCAGATCATGATGAAATACCTCATGGACCTCTCAGAATACCATCTGGCCTAATCCTAAAAAAGAAGCGACATGAAAAGAAGAGATTTCCTCAAAGCGGCTCCGGTAGCAGTATTGCCGGCCTTCCTGAATGGCCTGTCAGTGAAAGCGTTTGGCGCATCGCCGCTGATGGCTGCGCTCGCAGGCGCCAATAATGACCACGTACTGGTACTCATACAGATGGTAGGCGGCAATGACGGCCTCAATACTGTGATACCGCTGGATGAATACAGCACGCTATCTGCTGCACGCAGCAATATACTGATACCACAAAACCGCGTACTCTCCCTGCAGGGCAGTACTACTACGGGTCTGCACCCCTCGCTGACCGGGCTGCAGCAGCTATACAATGCAGGCAAACTGCACATCGTGAGGGACGTGGGCTATCCTGATCCAAACTACTCTCACTTCCGCGCTACGGATATCTGGCTCACGGGTGCTGACTCCACACAGGTGCTCAGCACGGGCTGGAGCGGCCGGTACCTGAGCTATGAGTACCCCAATTTTCCCACAGGCTATCCCAATACAGATATGCCGGACCCGCTGGCCATGCAGATAGGATATTTTCTCTCGCCTGTATTTCAGGGACCGGCAGTGAATATGGCCATGGCCGTGGCAGATCCCTCCAGCATCTACAATCTGGTAGGCGGTGCACCTGACCCTGCGCCGGCCACCCCTGCAGGAGATGAGCTGACCTATATCCGCACCGTAGCGGCCCAGACCAACCAATACGCCGGTGTGATCACCGCAGCCTGGAACTCGGTCACCACCTCACAGCTCACCTATCCTACCGGCAATGACCTCGGCGACCAGCTCAAGGTAGTAGCGCGCCTCATAGCGGGAGGGCTCAAGACGCGCATCTACATGGTGAGCATGGCCAGTGATGGTAGCTTTGATACGCATGCCGATCAGGTAGATAGCGCTGACACTACCACTGGCAAGCATGCTGACCTCCTGACGAAACTCTCTCAGGCGGTCAAGACATTCCAGGATGATATACAGCAACTCGGAGTAGCAGACCGCGTGGTAGGCATGACCTTCTCAGAGTTTGGCAGGCGCATCATATCCAACTCGAGCCGCGGCACAGACCACGGTGCCGCTGCGCCGCTCTTTATCTTTGGCAATAAGGTAGTATCCGGTATCACCGGCAATAGCCCTACCCTGCCGACCAATCCTACTGATAATGACAACATACCGATGCAGTATGATTTCCGCTCTGTATATGCATCGATACTGACGGACTGGTTCTGCGTGCCCACTACTGATGTATCTACCATCCTGCTGGCCAACTATCAGCAGCTCGGCCTCGTACAGAACACCGACTGCACTACCGGTGTGCATGAGATCAACCAGCAGGCCGGCGTCAACCTGATCAGCAACTATCCTAATCCCTTTACCTCCGCCACTGATATTACCTTTACCACTGCAGGCGGGCATACGATGATCCAGGTCTTTGACAGTACGGGTAAACTGATCCGTACGCCTATAGACCAGGAGATGACGCCAGGGAGATATAGTGTCAGGTTTGAAAATGAAGACTACGCCACGGGTGTTTATTATGCCCGTTTCCAGAATGGCATGGTGCAGCAGGTACGCGCTATGATCATAGCGCGTTGATATTTTCATCCAGTCTTTTGTCTCTTTCATAGGCAGATGTGTTATTTCTTTGCGGAGATTAAACCATTGCTTTTATCTTCCTGTCATACTCAGAAAACATACATCCATGAAGCATCTGCTACTCACGCTCGCATTGGCCTTTTCCCTTCATAGCTTTGCTATCCTCACGCCTATCGTAGACTCCATCCCTATGAGCGATGGCAAGAAACTGGCCTGCGATATTTACATCCCCTCAGGGATGAGTTCAGGCCCGGTGATACTCGTGCAGACGCCTTACAACAGGCTTCTGTACAGGGCCAATGCCCTGCCCCTCGGTGTGAATGGCAACATCAACAGTAGCAACTACATCTTTGTGATCGTAGACTGGCGCGGCTTTTACGGCTCGGCACATGCCGCTACAGTCAATCCACCTGCGCAAGGCCTCGATGGCTACTATGTGGTAGAGTGGATCGCGTCACAAACGTGGAGCAACGGCAAGATAGGCACAGCCGGTGCATCAGCCCTTGGCAAAATACAATTCCAGACCGCGAAGTATAATCCCCCGCACCTGACCTGCATCAACCCGTCTGTGGCGGCACCGCAGTTCTCTTTCTATGAATACTATCCTAATGGTGACCTGCGCACAGAGTACCTGGATAAACTGGACGAACTCGGCTTTGGCCTGAAGCCAGCCGTGATGAATAACCAGGTATATAACACTGCCTGGCAGTACACAGAAAGCGTCAATTTTTACCCGGATAGCATACGCGTACCTTGTTTCATGATAGGCGGATGGTATGACCATAATATCAAAGACATGCTGGAGTTCTTTCCTGCCATAGTGCAGCGCTCACCTGCAGGTATCGGCAGCCAGCACCGCCTACTGATGGGCCCCTGGGCACATGGCGGTCACAGCATAGCGCATGTCGGTACAGCCAATCAAGGACAGCTGACCTACGCCAATGCAGCAGGATGGAATGACTCTCTGGCCTTGTTATACTTTGATTACTATCTGCGAGGCCAGGCCAATGGCTGGGACCAGAGCCCGGTGGTGCAATACTATCAGATGGGCGAAAACACCTGGCAGCAGAGTCAGGTCTGGCCACCAGCGGGTCCGGTCGTGACTGATTTCTATATGCATAGTGATGGAGTACTGGATAATAGCGCGCCTACGACAGCTTC
>JAFDYP010000458.1 GCA_018267355.1 Bacteroidota bacterium | reverse complement strand
GCATCTACGGACTGGTACATTTTGCCGCCGCTAAACAGTTTGACAGATGGCAGCATAGCGGCGAGGCCGATCTTATAGTTTCCAAACTTCAGCTCCATGCCGGGCTTGAAGAGGATGTACACGTGATTGACAGCATATTTGTATCGGGAGGTCATAGAGGCGGAGTAGGGAGTGGCGCTGGGGTCTGTCACATCTGCCGTAGCCTGCTGGAAGACCTCACCCTGCATGCCGATATAGCCGCCATAGTGACCCAGACCGAGTGAGAGGTGTTCATTGACCTGATAGGCTGCGGCTATGCCGCCCCAGTACTCCACATAGCTATAGCTCTGGTCATACTTCGCGCGGAAATGCTCCGGGCCCGGAGAGGCAGAGATCACATCATAGCTCATGTCTGCCTGCGTCTCAAAATCAAACTTTGTAAAGTTTCTCAGGACGTAGCCATAGATCATCCTCAGCCTGGGTATCTTCTTGAATGAGATGGTACCGGATAGCACCTGTGCATTGAGGTTGAGCTTATTGGAGGTCAGGTCGTAGCCCGGGCCTGCTCCGTTTTTCAGGCTGAGGTGGTCGAGGCCGTATAGGTTTGCACTGATATTGACATTGAGTGTATCGAGAAATCCGATCGCACCCGGATTGTATACAAAGACGCTATTATCAGAGGCACAGGTCATACAGGTGCCTCCCGTCAGGATAGAGTAGGCGCTGTAGGCTTGTGTCCAGTAGTTATTCTGTGCAGGGAGGGCACCGGCCCGGCTCAGGCAGATCCATATGAGCGCGATCGTAAAATATCTCTGGGGCATGTGTGGGTATCGTATGCCACATGTTGCAAAGCAGATACCAAAATATGCAATGCCCCAAAAGAGGACGGCACCATGTCTGGTGCCGCCCCGTAAACCCTGGTCAAATAATGAAAAATCTTTATCAGTTTATTTTGCGCCACACTGTACCGTCAGACATGACCTGTACTGAGGTGCCCGTAGCTACAGACGTAGCAGTAGTAGCGTTGCCTATGGTATAGCTGGTGGTGGTCAGCGCTGCCGTGCCATGATTTGTGATAATGTACATACGGCCCTGAGATGCGCTGGCAGATGGCAGTGTCACTGTGCTACCGCTACCGCCGGTGTAGATCACACAGTAGTGCATATCACCCAGCGTGAGTGAAGCAGCCGTAGTAGTGATAGCAGCGGCAAAGGAACCATTCACGGTGAGCTGTGAGGTGGCATTGCCTGTATTGATACCGGTGAAACCTGTGCTGCGCTTGATCACTATAGGTTGGCTTTGGAAGGTACCCGCATCATTATAGCGGTTTATAAAAAAGTCAGACCCCACGTCACTACCTGTCTCGCTGCCATTACTTTTGCCGAAGGACCACCTCTGCACACCATTGCTATAGGTAGCGATACTGGCCTCATAGCCTGAGGCACCGGCCTGCAGGTTCAGGTAGGCATTGCCTGTGGCACTTTGTACAGCTTCGTTGGCGGTACCTGAGGCATTGTATATGTGCAGGAGTGCTGTAGGTGATGATATACCTATACCTACATTGCCGGAGTTGTTTTTATAAATGTTATTGCCCGATGTGGTCCACTGACTGGTACTGACAGATGATGGGCTGACCCAGCTTGCCTTGCCATTGGCATCGCTTTGCAGAATGTAGCCGCTCGACTGTGTACCATCCTGGTATTTAAATTTACCTACCAGTACCAGCGTGGTATCAGGCGTGGTAGTGCCGATGCCCGTATAGCCGCTTTTCAGGATGGTCAGCGCATTGCTCCTGGCAGCTGCTGAGCTGCCATTACCCACGCTGAATATGCGGTCTGATGAGTTGAAAGAGCCTGTAGAAGACGGGGTGTAGGTTTTGGCATACAAGCCGGCTACGGCCTCACCATAGGATGGGGCTTCGTTGCCATAGCCTACAGCCGCAGAGGCGGTGCCTGATGCATTATTGCGGCTGCCAAAGGCTACAGCATAGGTACCGGTGGCAGAGTCTACCTCCCCTACCGCTATAGCTGACCTGCCGCTGGCAGTATTGCGATAGCCCATGGCCATACCGAAGTTGCCGCTGGCGTAGTTATTGGCACCTGTAGTAAAGGACTCATCGCCAGAAGCAGTATCTGCGTATCCCAGCGCGACCGCGTATTGTCCTGAGACCACATTGCCGTATCCAAAAGTAGCAGATGCTGTGCCGGTAAGCACATTGCTGGTACCAGCCATGAAGCCATAATCACCCGTCAAAGTATTATTGTGACCTGTCATGGCAGCAGAGATACCTGTGAGCGTATTGCCATCGCCACCCAGTATGACACCACCCTGCGCTACCTCTGTATTATTCTGACCACCTACTACAGCGCTATAGTATCCTGTGATCGTATTGCCGGTACCCGCTATGACAGCCGCATAGGAGGATACTGCTGAATTTTTGTAGCCGCCCAGTATTATGCTATACTGACCGCTGTGAGTACTATTGTGACCGGCTATGATAGCTGCATTTTGAGATACGATACTGTTGGAATCTCCGCCGGCTATTATGGAATTATCGCCGCTGACGCTATTGCCCTGGCCTGCCAGTACTGCGCCCTTGGCAGAGGAGATCGTATTGCCGATGCCGGATATGGCTGCGGAATAGCTGCCAGACACAGTCTGCTGAGTGCCCATTGCGACCCCTGCATTACCCCTGACCGTATTTGCGTAGCCACTGGCAAAGGCATCGTCTGAAGTGACTGTCAGCGACTCGCCCAGCGCTGCGGAGCGGAGTCCCGATACAGTATCAGCATATCCTGCGGCGAAGGAATTGTATCCGCTCACGTAGCCCCGCTCGCCAAAAATGGCTACATGATTTGCTGTACACGTATTGTCTTCACCGAAAACTACAGAGGCGGCTCCGCCGGCTTTATTGTTGTGGCCGGCAGCAAAGGAATACGTGCCTGTGACGGATATATTGGTACCGCAGGCAAAAGCATATCCACTAGTGACGGTATCAAGATAGCCCGTGGCCATAGAGTTGATGCCTGACACAATATTATGATCGCCAAAGACAGCGGTATGATCTGCTGAGGAGGTATTGTCGCTGCCAAATACAGCCGCGCTATTCTGGCTTACAATATTACTGGTACCGCTCACGATATTATTATCACCGCCCACCTGATTGTTGCTGCCATTGGCAAAGGAATAATTGCCTGTGAGTGTATTGTTCGTGCCAGTAGAAACCGAAGCTGTATTGGTGTTATAAATATTATTGCCTGAGGCTGCCCAATAGCCTGACGAGGTAGAGAGCGTAGATGGATTCACCCAACTCGCATTGCCACTCGCATCACTTTGCAGTACATAGCCACTGGAGGCTCCATTGGTCATCTGGAAATATTTTGCAGACAGGCTATCATTGACAGACAGTTTTTTATTATTGAAATCACCGTATACCAACGGGCTGGAGGTACTAGTATTGGCTATGTATAGCTTATTGCTGGTCGTATCATTATAGCCTGCCTGCGAACCGATGAAGACATTGTAGGAGCCGGTATTATTGCGACCTGCGTCACGCCCTACTAT
>JAFDYP010000457.1 GCA_018267355.1 Bacteroidota bacterium | reverse complement strand
GTCTTCTATCCAGAGATTGCGAAGAATAAAGGTCTGCGTAGCAGCATCGGCCTTTGTATCTATGCGGCAGGCAAAAGAATCGCCGTACAGCACCGGCAATACGAAGTATCCATACACACGCTTAGGCTCCGGCACATAGCACTCTATAGTATAGTCAAAGTCAAAAAGATTGATCAGGCGGCGGCGCTGTATGATCGCATTATCAAAAGGTGAGAGGATATGTATCTTTTTCTGAGACCTGAGCGTATTGAGCTTCTCCAGTTTATCGGCAGTCGTGTAGAAAGTATCTTTCAGCCCATCTACTTGGAGTTCTTCCAGCTCGCCATCCTTTAGCATCGCCGAGATCATCTTTTTCACAGGATCATGCTGTGTGCGCCGCAGGTAGCTGATCTCAGGTGCCGCTGCAAAGCCACTAGCACCGATAGCACTCAGCACCAGGTGCCGCGCCATCTCCCGCTCAGTGGGCATCGTGGTGTCTACCCACCCGGGCAGTACCCGCTCTGTCAGGTCATACACTTTCTGGAAATTCTTTCGCTCCGCTACCATCAGTTGGCCTGACATAAAGAGCTGCTCCAGCGCCTGCTTAGTGGTCTTCCATTCATACCAGCCTTTAGCGGCTCGCTTCTCTTCAAAGTCTTTTGACTGCAGCGGTCCCTCCGCCTTGATCCGGTCATACACAAACTGCACGGGCTTCTTTCCCTGAAACCAGTGTTGCTTGCCTTCGGCAAAGAGTTTCTTGCGTGGCAGCGAGTAGCGGTAGTCGCGCATAGGCAGGTAGGCCGCCGCATGGCTCCAGTATTCAAAGATAGCCTTGTCACGCGCCATCAATTCGTCCAGATAGCTTTTCTTATAGTCCTTTACCCTGGTGAAAAGCGTATGGTGATGTGCCCGCTCTACCACAGCTATCGTATCTATCTGCACGTAGCCTATATGCTCGATCACATTCAGCGCACCGGCTTTGCCGCTGCCATAGTCACGGCCGTAGAGCCCCTGTGAGTGCAGGTACAGTTGGCGGGCTTCAGGTAGGGTGATCGTATTCACACGCTGAAAGTAGGAAAGCTCAACAAAAGAAAAAACCCCGCATATACGGGGTTGTGAAAAGAAGGTAAGGGAATCGGGTCAAGATCTTAGTGGATCTTTTTGATGTAAGAGTCATCGCTCACCAGGTTGCGCAGCTTCATTAGCGAAGTGCGTACGCTGGTGTCGATCTGCTTGTCACCGTACAGTAGTACGAATCCTCCCATGAGGCTCTCGTCTATGGTTTCGGTGAGCTGTACATCGCCGAGATTTTCTCTCTTCCTGAGATCGGCGATCAGCGTGTCGATTGTTGCTTGATCTAACTTCACAGCAGAGGTCAATTTAATAGGGGTTATATTTTTCAGTGTGTTATACTGCGTAGTGAATGCCTGTGCGATCTCGTACAGGAAAGCCTCACGGCCCTTATTGACCAGCAGGGTGATAAACTTGCTGGTGATATCGCTGATAGAGCCGGAGAATACCTTATTGAGCACAGCTATCTTCTTGTCTGCAGCTACGATAGGGCTCTTGAGAAATACCCTCAGCTCTGAGCTGGAGCGGATCACGCTCTCTATAGATGCCATATCCTTGTGGGCTGCTTCTAGCTGGCCTTTCTCCTGAGCCAGGTCCAGGAGGGATTTAGCATATCTGGTGGCGAGACGGTATGACATTCTTCTTCTTTTTAGTATTGAGATATGAGACGAGAGACATGAGACCCAAAGGATATCCGCTCCTGTTCTCTTTACTACTTATTAGTTAGCGTTAGTTTCCTTTACCAGTTTTTCTACCAGTTCCTTTTGGGCAGAGTCGTTCGCCAGGTCTTTGCGCACTACCTTCTCAGCTATCTGCAGGGCCATCTGGCCTACAGTATTCTTGATCTCTACGATCGCAGCCTTCTTCTGCGTCTCTATCTCACGCATAGCGTCAGAGAGTTTCTTGGCAGACTCGGCCTGCGCCTTGTCCAGTATCTCTGCCTTGATCTTCTCAGCAGCGTCACGTGCTTCGGCCAGTATCTTATTGCGCTCTTCGCGTGCCTGGTTCAGCAGGTCTTCGTTCTTGGCAGTAAGAGAGGCCATCTCAGCGCGTGCGCGCTCGGCCTGCGCCAGCGAGTCAGCGATTGAGTTTTCGCGCTCCTTCAGGGAGTTTGCAATAGGCTTGAAACCAAACTTGCCCAGCACCAGGATCAGGATCACAAAGATGATCAGGGCCCAGATAGCCATACCCGGATCTGGAGTCACGAGGCTGAATGCGCTTGCTTCGAGGAGGACTGTATTCATTGTTGACGACGTTTATTTTTGTTTGACTATTTTCTTTCTAAAACCATTTTGAGTGTAAAAACACTTCCGCAGGCAATCCCCTTGGAAGTGTTTTTATTTCCTTGATTACTTTGCAGTAAGGAATGCTACGATCACAGCAAAGAGAGCTACACCCTCGATGAATGCCGCAGTCAGGATCATCGCACCGCGGATATCGCCTGTAGCCTCTGGCTGACGTGCGATAGACTCAGTAGCGCCCTTACCGATCTGTCCGATACCGATACCTGCACCTACCGCTGCGAGGCCTGCGCCTACTGCTGCTATACCTGGCAGAGTCTCGAGAAGAAGAACTGAACTCATGGTTGTTATAATTAATGGTTAAAAAATCTTGACCTCACCCATCTGTCCGCCGTGGCGGCCATCTTCCCTCTCCCTTGGAGAGGGAAGAACCTCTTGGGTTCTGCTAGCGCTGTTGGTTATCTTTCGATATTCAACTTTGCTATTTTCTCATTGTCAGTATCTGCATTTATCTAAATACTTAATACTAACTACTAAATACACTTTATCTCACCGCAAGCATCTTGTATTTCTCAATACTCAATACGCACTACTCAATACTAATTAATCTACCGTATGGTGTCCCTCGCTATGGTCTTCCAGCGCCAGGCCTATGAAGGTGGCAGTAAGCATAGCAAAGATGAACGCCTGGATAAATGCTACCAGTACCTCTATCGTGCTGATGAAAAGGGCAAACGGTACTGCGATAGCTGCACCTACACCTGAGCCGATCATACTCTTGCCCGCCTGGCCGAATACGAAGATCAGGCTGATGAGCGACAGGGTGATGATGTGACCCGCAGTCATGTTGGCAAAAAGACGCACCATTAGAGCTACCGGCTTGGTGAAAAGACCGATGACTTCGATGATCGCCAGGAATATCTTCATGAATACATTCACACCCGGCATCCAGAAGATGTGACCCCAATAGTGCTTCGTACCGCTGATATTGATCGCAAAGAAAGCTACGATAGCCAGCACCATAGTGAAGGCAATATTGCCGGTCACGTTAGCCCCACCCGGGAAGAGAGGCAGCAGGCCCAGCAGGTTAAGCACGAGGATGAAGAAGAAGATGGTCATGATGTATGGCAGGTAGGCCTCATACTTGGGGCCGATATTCGGCTTCGCCACATCATCACGTATAAATACGAAAAGTGGCTCGATCACAGACTGTAGTCCCTTAGGAGCTTTGCCGTGGTTCTTCTTATAGGCACCAGCCACTGATGTGAAGATCACGATCAGGATGATAGCTGCCAGCAGCATAGTGAATACATTCTTGGTGATAGACATATCGAGGAAGAATGCGCCATCTTGCTTTTCTATCTTTCCTTCTTCACACTTGTAGCCATTTACTTCTTTGCCCTCTCCATATAGGAAAGCGGTCACGCCGCTACCGCTGGAGTACAGGATGCACGGCAGAGGTATCTGCACCATCTCCAGGATATCAAACTCATGTGAGTCTGCTATGTGCTCCATGATGGCTGGCTTAGGATCATAGTTGCCGTCTTCCTTTTCAGCAGTTTTCTCGATCTTATCGAGCTTGGTCTCACCCTCCTGCGCCATAGCGGCAGTAGCCGATACGAGCATCAGTGCGGCGATCATGAGGCGTATGTAGGATGTAAATTTCACGTGAAGGCTTGTTTTAACGCGGTGCAAAAATATTCCTTTTGACGGCATTTCAAAACAAAAAATCGGGGCCGGATGGCAGTGTGGGAAACTCATGGTTTTCAGCCTCCTGATAGCAGGTATCGCGCATAAAAAAAGCCCCCTCAGAGAGGAAGCTTTCCTTACAATGAATAACAGAAAATATTACCCATCATTTATTCGCCGGGGGGCGAACAAAGGCAGACAGCAAAATATTAAGCTTGAGCAGGGGCAGCAGCCTTAGGAGCGGCCTTCTTGGCAGCCTTCTTAGGAGCAGCTTTCTTTGCAGCCTTCTTCTTAGGAGCAGCTTTCTTGGCGGCCTTCTTAGGAGCGGCAGACTTAGACACTGACTTGGCACCACCGATTGTTACGCGCTTTTGCAG
>JAFDYP010000456.1 GCA_018267355.1 Bacteroidota bacterium | reverse complement strand
TATCAGTTTAACATCGTACCGTGCAACATACCTACGGTCACGCTACCATATCTCCCCGGTACCTACAATCCGTCTACCAATATCGGGGTCTACGAAAATATCTGCTCGGACCTCACGGTCAATTTTAACCAGGTGAATGTGGTCAACCCGCCGCCTACCAATGTAAACCCTACCTTCCATTGGGACTTTGGTGTACCCAGCCTGACTAATGATACAGCTAACACCGAGTTTCCGGTATATACATATCCTGATACAGGTACCTATTATGTCACCGTGATCATCATCAAGGGCGACTGTGCAGATTCATCTCATGCGCTGGTCAAGATCTATCCGACTCTGATAGCTGACTTTTCCTCCAGCACGGTATGCCAGGATTCCGCAGTAGTTTTTCATGACCTTTCCTTATCCACTTCATCCCCCTTGACCTCCTGGAGTTGGAATTTTGGTGATGGTCAGAGCGGCGGAGTCCAAAACCCTGTTCATAATTATAGTGCCGCGGGTAGTTATACTGTCTTGCTCACTGCACGCAATGCTGTGGGCTGCTCCGTGAATGCATCGCACAATGTAATCGTGAAACCTGTGCCGGTACCAAACTTTGCAGTCACGCCTACCTGCTTATCGGATTCTGTCCATTTTACCTATACCGGTACGGGTACGGTGACTAGCTATTACTGGGACTTTGGCAATGGCACCACCAGCACACAGATCAATCCGGCCGTTTTATATACTAGTGCGGGCACCAAAACTGTTTCTCTGATCACAGTGACTCCTGATGGCTGCCGTGATACCGTGACCAAATCCGTCACCGTCTATCCGCTGCCTGCTGTGACGCATGCTCCCACAGTCAAGATCTGTCCTAATACATCTACCCAACTCTCCGAATCTGGCGGAGTCAGCTATATATGGTCTCCGGGATCCACTCTCAGTGATTCTACTATAGCGAGCCCGGTGGCTACGCCCACAGTCTCTACCATATACCATGTGACTGTGACAGATGCGAATGGCTGCCGAAACTTTGACTCGGTCATGATAAACACCTACCCTAATCCTCAGATAGATGCGGGTCCGGATACCTCTGTATGCAAAGCCGGCGCGAATTTTCATACCAGCGTACAGCTCACCGCTACCGGTGGCGTCAGCTATACCTGGACACCTGCTACAGGTTTGTCCAGCACTACTATCGCTAATCCTGTCGCCACTCCTCCCGGCGGCAACCAAACCTACTATGTGACCGGTACAGATACTAATGGCTGCCACCTCACAGACTCGGTCACCGTATATGACCTGGACCCGGCGCTGAATCTGATAGTGGACACAGCCAAAGCCATCTGCCGCTACGACACGACCACCCTCAATGTACTAAAGCAAGGAAACTCCTACTACAACTGGAGCCCTAATATAGGTATCAGTGATCCTAACTCTAATAGCCCTCTGTTCTTCCCCCTAAATACGACCACCTATATTTTTACGGTACAAAACTACTGCTACTCCAAGCAGGATACGGCCACCGTCATAGTGCATCCGCTCCCGCCCCTCACTACTGAGCATATAGACTCGGTCTGTATAGGTGATACGGTACAGCTACATGCGTCCGGGGCCGATGTCTATCACTGGCGGGCAGATGCGACCCTGTCAGACACTACGATAGCTGACCCGCTGGCCTATCCTACCAGTGACCATATGTACTATGTGACCGGTACGGAGGCTACCTACGGCTGCAAAAACAAGGATTCGGTATTGGTGCATGTCTACCTGCCGCCTATACCAGGTATCGGACCGGATGTGCCCTACATCTGTCAGGGCCATCCCATACAGCTCGTAGCCACGGGCGGTGTGGACTACCAGTGGCAGGCCGATCCTAGCCTTAGCTCTACTACCATAGCCAACCCTCTGGCCAATCCTATGGATACGGACACCTACTACGTACGCATTTTTAATATTCATCAATGCTACGCAGATACCTCCATCACGATCAACGTACAACTACCGGTGCATGCGGTAGCACAGTCTCCATATGATGTCTGCGAGGGCAAGTCTATTCAACTACATTCTTCCGGCGGATTTTACTATGAGTGGTATCCATCTACATGGATCAACCACCCTTCAGATTCCAGCCCTGTAGCTATACCACTTGCCTCTATCGTGTACCACGTGCGCGTGTCCAATGATTGCTTCTCAGATACTGCCGAGGTAGATGTCACGATCCGCCCGCTGCCGATAGTAGATGCGGGTCTCGACACACTGATATACCGCAATACACCGGCGATCCTCAGTGGTACTGCCAATGTATCCTACATCTACTGGTACCCTGGCCAGTATATTGAGTCGCCATTCCAGTTGACCACACCGGCTACGCCGCTCAATACGACCATGTACTATCTCTATGCTATATCGGAGTATGGCTGCAGCAATTTTGACTCTGTGCTGGTCACTGTAGACGGGCATACTGAGCTGCTTCTCCCCACAGCCTTCTCGCCAAACGGTGACGGGCTCAACGATCTCTTCCGCATAGCCCGCTACCTCAATATTGAAACCCTGAGGGAGTTTGCTGTGTATGACCGCTGGGGAGGCAAGGTCTTCTCGACAGAGAATATCAACGCAGGCTGGGATGGCCGCTACAATGGGCACGACATGGATATAGGCACCTATGTCTGGACAGTCGCAGCCCGCACCTATGATGGAGAAGACATCGTCCGCTCCGGCAATGTGACGCTCGTGCGCTAGTACCTTACTGCGCTTATCTCTTTTCTCAAACTTTAAGTATGTTTAGGGTATGGAGATGCCGGCTCATGATTCATACCGTGCCATTGGCTTAATGTCTGGCAGCTCGCTGGATGGCGTAGACCTGGCGTATTGCCATTTTAGTTTCACTGATGGACGCTGGCATTTTTCTGTTGAGAAGACAGCTTGTATTGAGTATTCTCAGGAGTGGCTGTTTAAACTTCGCAGCGCACGGGGTCTTGATGGCCGCTCTTTGTGGCGGTTGCATGCTGACTATGGTCACTTACTGGGTGGCATGGTTGCGGACTTTGTAGAGGCTAATGACCTGAAAGGCAAAGTAGACCTCATCGCCTCTCATGGACACACGATATTTCACTTTCCGGATCAGCGCTTTACCGCACAGATAGGAGATGGCGCGGCTATAGCAGCAGTGACAGGCATGCCAGTGGTGTCAGACCTGCGCAGTAGTGATGTGGCGCTCGGCGGTAGTGGTGCTCCGATCGTGCCGATAGGAGACAGGCTGCTTTTCCCGCAGTATGCGTACCTGCTCAATCTGGGTGGCATAGCCAATATCACCATCAAAGCAGGAGATAGCATCACCGCCTTTGATATTTGTCCGGCCAATCAGGTATTGAATCACTACGCACAGCAGTTGGGCCACCAGTTTGATGTAAACGGACACCTGGCTGCTTCGGGGCAGATAAACGCAGAACTACTGTCTGCGCTGAATACATTGGACTACTACCAGCGGTCTGCACCAAAATCCCTCGATAATGGCTACACTACCGATCACATCCTCCCGGCGGTCGAGAAGTACTCCATCAGCATACAAGATAAGCTGGCTACAGCCACAGAGCATATCGCCGTACAGATCGGGCTGCACATCAGTCGCGCGTCTGTAGCTGCGGGCCCGCATGTCAAAATGCTTGTCACCGGAGGTGGTGCGTTCAATACCTATCTGATCAATAGGATTTCGCATCATGCGAATGTCATAGTAGAGGTGCCATCAGCACAGATCGTCAGCTATAAGGAGGCCATCGTCATGGCCTTGATCGGGGTATTGCGCCTGCGCGGCGAGGTCAATGTACTCAGCTCCGTGACCGGTGCATCACGCGATGCCAGGTGCGGGGCTATCTATCTTCCTTAAAGTATTTGCCTCAATCAGGCATGAATGTTCGATATTCGCGGCGTAATATCTATATACACTTTATGGTATTGGTCACTGGTGCAAACGGCCTGCTGGGCTCCTACCTGGTCAAAGAACTGATCAGGCGCGGAGAGCGTGTACGGGGACTGCGGAGGACCACGAGTGACATGAGTCTGCTGGCGGGCTATGTGGACCGCATAGAGTGGGCAGAGGGAGACGTACGTGATATATATAGCCTGGAGGAGGCCATGCAGGGAGTGGACCGGGTCTATCATGTGGCTGCCATGATCTCTATGCAGCCTCGCGACCTGCAGCAGATGCTGAATGTCAATACCGAAGGCACTGCCAATGTAGTGAATGCTGCACTCGGCAGCGGCGTAGCGAAGCTGCTCTACGTCAGCAGCGTAGCCGCCTTTGGCAGACCGGAAAGGGCGGATCGTATCATAGACGAAAATCTCGACGTAAAAGACTCTAAAGACAACTTCGCCTACTACAAGAGTAAGCTCTTTGCAGAGCGCGAGGTATGGCGCGGTATAGCAGAAGGGCTGAATGCAGTGATCATCAATCCGTCTACCATACTAGGAGGTGGCTTTTGGAATATACCACCCAATGGCATCTTTAGCCATGTCTATAGCGGGCTGCCATTTTATACTACAGGTGTCAATGGCTTCGTAGATGTACGCGATGTGGTGGAGGTCGCCATCCGGCTGATGGATTTAGACATCACCTCCGAAAAATTTATCGTATCGGCAGAGAATGCTTCTTTCCGCGATGTGATGTGGATGGCAGCAGACGCTATGAAAGTACGCAGGCCATATATCCACTCCGGCAAAGTACTAGGATCACTGGCATGGAGGTTTGAGGCCGTCAAATCTCTATTTGCGAAACCATCCAATATTATCACTCATGACAGTGTAGAGATAGGACAGAATGACTTCTACTACAGCAATGAGAAAGTGAAGAAGGCCCTCGGTTTTACATTTCGACCGCTACGCGAAACAATAAACGATGTGGCAGCGCTCTACCTGCAAAGCCGCGCCGACCATAAACCCTTTGCCATCCTGGCGTAAACCTTTGCAGCGTTGATCAAAAAGCTATTTTATACGTGTAATATCCTGGTGCTGGCGGCGCTGATAGCCTCCTGCCTGGCCTGCTATATTGACCCTTCTGTATTCTGGCCCTTGCAGTTTCTGGGCCTGGCTTTCCCATTCATAGTGCTGTTTGCTATCCTGTTTCTACTGATATCCGCTGGCGCACGTACGTTCATTTTCTGGGTCAATATGCTAGCTATCATTCTCTCCTGGCCTTTTATCAAAACTATCGTATCGCTGCATAGTGATAAGGAGGAAACTCCAAAAGCCATCAAGGTCATGAGCTACAATGTCCGCAACTTTGACCTCTACAACTGGTCGGGCAATAAGGCTACGCGGTCTGACATCATGCAGCTTATCAGGGTAGAAGCTCCTGACATTATCTGTTTTCAGGAGTACTACACGGATGACAATGAGTTTAAAGACACAGAATACCTGCGGGATAGCCTTGGCTATGCACATCATTACATGCGTATCACATTTGACAAGGACGCCAAAGTAGAGAATGCCCGAAGATCAAATCATATGCAGTGGGGACTTGCTATCTTTTCCCGCTATGACATAGTGGACAAAGGCCTCGTACAGCTAGGCCAATCCAACGCCAACCAATGTATGTACGCCGATCTACGGATAGATGGCCATCTCCTCCGGGTATATAATACGCACCTGCAATCCATCCATCTGGGCTACGACGACTATGATACTATAGAGGAGCTGAGTGAAAACCAGAGCACGAGCTGGCACAAACTCAAAAACATCCTCCGCAAGATGAGGCGTGCTACTGCGGCCAGGGCGCACCAGGCCCGCACCCTGCAGGATGCCATAGGGCAGTATAGCCGACCCAAGATACTTTGCGGAGATTTCAATGATGCCCCTGTATCCTATACCTATCACACCATCAGCCGTGGTATGCAGGATGCCTTTGTAGCACGGGGGATGGGTTTTGGTAGTTCCTTTGCCACTCGGTTGGGCGTGTACCGCATAGACTTTATGCTCACAGATACCTCTATAGCCATTCACTCCTGTCGCACTCTGGACAGGCGCCTGTCGGACCACTACCCTATAGTGACCACGCTCACACTGTCGTCACAGCCATAGGTATTTAGCGGCATGGGGCGCTTTTCATATATTTGAGGTCTATGCCATCAGAACTGAAGATCTATAATACCCTCAGCAGGGAGAAGGAAGTTTTTAAACCCTTGAATGCGCCTTTCGTAGGCCTCTATGCCTGCGGCCCTACAGTATATAATGAAGTGCACCTGGGCAACCTCAGGACATTTACCACTTTTGACGTAGTATACAGGTATCTCACCCATCTGGGCTACAAAGTGCGCTACGTGCGCAATATCACCGATGCAGGTCACCTCACAGATGATGGAGATGGCGGAGATAGCAAGATAGAAGAGCGCGCCAAGCTGGAGCAGCTCGAGCCGATGGAGATCGTGCAGAAATACACCACCAGCTTCCACGAGGTCTGCGATATCTTCAATCTCCTGCCGCCAAGCATAGAGCCCACCGCTACCGGGCACATAGTAGAGCAGATAGAAATGGTAAAGCGCATACTCGCCAGAGGATATGCCTATGAGATCAATGGCTCGGTCTACTTTGATGTAAAGAAATACATGGAGACGCATCCCTATGGCCAGCTTAGCGGCCGCAATGTGGATGACCTGCTGGAGGTGACGCGCGAGCTATCCGGCACCAGTGACAAGAAGAACTCATACGACTTTGCTCTCTGGATCAAGACGCCGGACAATGCATTGCAGAAATGGCCGTCACCATGGGGTGAGGGCTGCCCGGGCTGGCACCTGGAGTGCTCTGCCATGAGTGGCAAGTACCTCGGCCATCAGTTTGATATACATGGCGGCGGTATGGACCTGAAGTTTCCCCACCATGAGTGCGAGATAGCACAGGGGGTGGGTGCAGATGGCGTGGTACCCGTCAGGTACTGGATGCATGCCAATATGCTCACGGTAAATGGTGAGAAGATGAGCAAGTCCAAAGGCAATTCATTCCTGCCAAAGGAGTTGTTTGCCGGTGAGCACAAGCTGCTGGAGAAGGCCTATGCACCGATGGCGGTCAAGTTCTTTATGATGCAAAGCCACTACCGCTCTACGCTTGATTTCTCTAACGAGGCCCTGCAGGCGGCGGAAAAAGGCTATGCCAAGCTGATCAATGCCTACTCAAACTTACAGTCGTTAGTATACAGTACTGCTGCACAAAAGAACGAAGCCGAGGACAAGGAGATCAACGATCTCTGCGAGCAGATCTATGATAAGATGAATGACGACTTCAACACAGCCGAGGTCACAGCCGTCCTCTTTGAAATGAGCAAGAAGATAAACTCTTTCAAGGAAGGGCATATTGCCATAGGTAGTATTGCCGAAGCTACTTTCAAAAGGCTGAAAGACACCTTCACCGCCTTTATAAAAGATATACTCGCTATAGATAAAGCCGATGCGCAGGACGACAATACCGCCGAGGGCCTGATGGACCTGATACTTGCACTGCGCAAAGACGCCCGTGACAAAAAGGACTTTGCCACCTCTGATAAAATACGGGATGCCCTGCTGCAGCTCAACATACAAGTGAAAGACGGTAAAGAAGGGACTACCTGGAGTAAAAATTGATCACTACTAAAGCTCAACGAAGAGATGATTAGAATATCTGGTATTGCCGTGCTGCTCCTGTTTCTTGCAGCCTGCAATAATCCAAAGAATACTGACGAAGCCGCAAGCACGCCCGCCGCACCGGCAGAGCCTGCGCTGGTCACTGTACCTGCTTTCAA
Organism: Bacteroidota bacterium; assembly: GCA_018267355.1. GTDB lineage: Bacteria > Bacteroidota > Bacteroidia > Chitinophagales > LD1 > UBA1941. Next base: position 5,706 of record JAFDYP010000456.1, on the reverse strand, counting down.
TGCCGACTCTGCCTATAGCTATGTCAAGGCGCAGGTAGACTTCGGCCCACGTACTCCCAACTCCGCCGCGCATGACAAATGTGCCACATGGCTGGCCAATAAATTGAAAGCATGGGCAGACACAGTTTACATACAGAAGTACACAGCCACCGCCTTTGACGGGCTGAAGATGAAATCTACCAATATCATCGCTGCCATCAATCCGCAGGCTACTACGCGCGTCTTTATCAGCTCACACTGGGATACGCGCCCTATAGCTGACGAGGACGACCATGACCGCGACAAACCGATCAATGGAGCCGATGACGGTGGTAGCAGCACGGCCGTAGCTATGGAGATAGCCCGTACTATTCATCAGCAGCGACCGGAGATAGGAGTAGATATCATCCTCTTTGATAGTGAGGACTACGGCCAGCCTGATGATAGCAAGCTGCCCAAGATGCAAGACTCCTGGTGTCTCGGCTCGCAGTATTGGGCGTCCCATCCTCATGTAGGCGGTTACCGCGCAGACTTCGGTATCAATCTGGACATGGTGGGTACGGCAGATGCGGCTTTCCCGAGAGAGGGCGTGTCAGCTACTATGGCCGACTGGGTGAGCCAGTATGTATGGCATACCGCAGAGCGCCTCGGCTACAGCAGCCTCTTTGTCAATCGCATCTTTGGCCAGGTCACGGATGACCACTACTATGTCAATCAGATCATCCACATCCCTACAGTAGATGTGATCCGCTACGGCGAGGACGGATTTGGCCATCACCACCATACGCACAAAGACAACCTGGATCTCATCAGCAAAAACACACTGGATGCTGTAGGCAAGGTGATGGTACAGGTGATCTACCAGTACAACGCAGAGAAAGCCAAGAAAAGTTAAGCCCGGTTACTTTTGACCGACACCTTGATTTTACCCTTTGAAAAACGCAACATGAGATACTTCCTACTCCTCCTTTTGCCGCTGTTGATATTGTCCTCATGCAGCAGCAAATATCCATCTGCCAAACTCGGTGCCAATGATCCTTTCGCCAGGACTATGGTCCCGAGCGAGTTCTTCACCGTAGATCCAGATAAAGACAATGTGGTGGAGGGCGCATCTGGCACCACGGTAGCGATGCAAAAAGGCTGTTTTGTAGACCGTATGGGTCGCGCAGTGTCGGGGCCAGTCCGCGTGGAGCTGGCCGAGGCGCTGACCATGGACCGCATGCTCTCCTCCAATCTCACCACCACCTCAGACGGCAAACCGCTGGAGACTGACGGCATGATCTATTTCAAAGCTACTGCGGCAGGAGAGGAGGTCTTTATAAAGAAGTCAAAGCCGCTCTACATCGAGATACCTACCGGTCAGAAAAAGGGTGGCATGATGGTTTATCACGGCATACGGGATAAGGATGGGAATATGAACTGGATAGACCCTAAACCCATAGAGACCTATCTCACTCCCGTAGATATCTCCACACTCGATTTTCTGCCAAGGGGCTTTGCCGGCATGGTCGCTACCAGCATGCCGCTGGGCGGCTACAAGAAGGCCACCAAGCCTTTCGTAGATAGCCTCTACTATAGTTTCTCTACACTGGGCATCACAGCAGCAACGAAAGAACCGGAGAAAAGAGCACGTGAAATGGGCGCTAATGCTCCATTGAACGAACCTTACTATAATCCCAATAAGAAGATAGAGAAGGGAGCCTACACCAAAGAATCTTACACTACGGGGAATCAAGCCCTTTCTGATTCTTCAGAAGCATCACTTTCCTCCGATCTAGGCGGAGAGATAGATCAGAAAGAAATAGACCCCGCGCGTATCAAAACACTCAAAGATCCGAAGTTTAACAATACACTGATCGCTACGCATGAGTTTGAAGAGCGCCTACAGTCGATCTTCAAAACCTGTGACAAAGATATCCTCGATATATATGTCAATAATCTCGACAAAGACCTCTGGCGGCTGGACGAGATGGCCGCTGAGAAACTGGGTAAGGGACCTATGGCGGACCAGTTCAGGGCGTTTGCTGCGCAGCGACTCACCAATGTGAAAGAGGCACCGGAGCAGGCCACAGCCATGCAGCAATACTACCAGCAGCAGCTGGCAAAAAATACGCAAGAGCTGAAAACGCTCTTTGAAAATGCGGAAGCAAAGCAAGCCGCGGCGCAGCGGGTCAGTGACTCCATATCTGATGAATACAGGAAGCTGCTCTGGAAGCGTGAGAAGTACCGCATGGAGAAATACAAGTTCACATGGACGGACAATGGCTGGGTAAATATCGATAAGCCTGCCGATCCTGTGCTGAATGCTACTATTCCTGACACCGTAAAAAATTCACTTCAGTTCATCAAAGTAGAGGCAACCGTCTGTACACCGCTACAGTATGACCACCTCCATTCATATCTCGTCCTCACAGATGTCAGGAGCCTGTATAAGATGAATGCTGGGGACCGGACGCACTACTATGTAGGTGATCAGGCCGATCACTCCATGCTGATGTACCCAGATAGAGATGCGCTCATCGTGGTAGTAGCCTACAAAGATGATGTGCCCTATATGGCCATCAAAAAATTCACCACCGGCCGCCAGACCACGATAGATATACAGGGTGTGACCCGCACCACACAGCAGGACGTAGGCCACGTGATGAATGAAATAGAAAAAGGCAACTACGCTGCGAAACCCGGAGAATGGAAGCTGGCCAAGGATGAAATATCAGTCTCACGCCGAAGCAACTACCTCGACGAAAATTCTATGCTGGTAGACATCGGCTATCAGCGCTACTTTGATGCCAGGGAGGACGAGCTCGAAAGGCAGCAAAGAGAGCAGCGCATACTGGACCATCTGCGTGGTATCATTCACCCATGCAGCATCTGTGATAATCAGGGCGAGCTATCTGTGGGGCGCAGCCTGTTTAGATCAAACTGTAGATCTTGCCATGATCTATTCGTACCGACTACCGGACCGGAGCTGGCAGGAGCCACTAGCAGGCATAGCCGCAAATGGCTGTACTCCTTCACCAGAAACTGGAAAACCCTCTACAATGCCGGTGATGCAGATGCCATCAACTGGTGCAACTATGCTCCATCGGAGATGAGTGTTTTCCCTGAATTGACAGACAAGGAGCTAAAAGAACTTTACGACTACATCGAGTGCGAGGGTGGCAAATATGTAGCAGCCGCGCCAGCAATGCCTCAATGATGTATCATTTCTTTAGAAAATCCTCCATCACCATCTGCATATACGAGAAGGCTTGTTTCTGGAATACTGTACTGTCACAATTAGCATATTGACTATTGATCATTTTTCTTCCGGCTAGGTCGTATACCACCTCGCAGTTATCCGTGGTCAGTCCAAAGCCTTCTGTAAATGTCCAATAAGCAAAGTGGTTACTACATGGCGCAAACAGGTCCCTGCTCCAGCTATACGGAGTATGATCATGCCTCGTCTGAGACAGTAAGGTAGCAGCTATATCCTGCTGAGAAACGGTAGCCGTTATAGCCTTTCCTCTATAGCTATCCGCGATCCCATTGCCATACAGCAGCAGCGGGATATGATGCATGGCCGATGAATGGTGATCGTCATTCCACGGCACTACATGGCTGTGATCTGCTACGAAGATGAACAGCGTATTCTTAAACCACGGCTTTGTTTTGGCCTTCTTCATAAAGTCTCCCAGGCAGCTGTCAGCATAGAGCAATGAACTCGTGTACCCGCTTGCATCACCCGCTATTGCCGCTCCTTGTTTTGCCCCCGGGTAGTCGTAGCTGAAGTGTGTGCTCTGGGTAAAGAACCCTGAGAAGAAAGGCTGATGCATCGTATCCAGCTCCCGTTGTAAGATGTCAAACGTGTGCTGGTCATGCACGCCCAGCCTCCCGCGATAGATAGACGGATCGATGTCCTTTTCCTCTATCACTTTGTCAAACTTATTGTGATAGATCAGCGTACGCAGATTGCCATAGCTGAGCTGCCCGCCGAATAGGAACAATGAACTATAACCATCCATCTGAAAGGGCTCTAACAGCGAGGGTAGCTGATCCACCTTCGCAGTATAGTTCACGATAGAGGATAGCGGCAAAGCCGGAAACCCCGACAGCACTGCAGTCAGCCCCTGATCCGACCGCTCACCTGAGGCGAAGCACCGCTTGAAAAGCAAGCCCGATGCCGCCAACTCATCAAAGTGCGGCGTACATGAGTGCTCCTTAATGCCAGAGATAGAGTAGCTTAGGTCCGCTGACCATCCCTCAAAGATCACCAATACGATGTTCGGCTTTGTGGTAGTCAATATCTGCTCAGATAAGTCGCATTTGCTTTGATACAGCGCGGCTACATTTTCCGCGGCCTCTTGATCAGGCATGAAGTGATACGGATTGCTACGCCCATACTGCATACCTGTCAGGATACTTTGACCCACATTCCAGAGCGAGTTCACGGTGCTCCAATTCAGTGTGGGGTTAGTAGAGTAGTAGGAGTCTCCCGCAGACATCGGTATCTCCTGCACGCCGCCGCGCAGCCCGATGATGAGTATTGGATAAAGTGGCACAACAATAAGTGCCGCCCAGGACTGTTTTATTATCTCATCTACCGTCCGCACTATTCTATTGTACAGAAACACACCCACTAACCATTGCAGCAGTATCATGACCACAAAGAGCACCAGTAGCATCGCAGTAGCAGTATGAAAGATCTCCGAAGGATGCTCCAGGTAGAGCAGAGCCTTATAGTTCAGCTTTGTGCCCCACTCCTGATAGAGGCCGGGCTCGGCAGAGGTGATGATCGCATTCACCAGGAGGATCAGCCGCACATACCATCTTCTTATATGATGCAGAAACCTTGACCTGATCAGGCTCTCGGCAGCTACGAAAAATACCGGTAGAAACAGCAAGTAGCAAACAGTAGCAATATCCGTTTTCAATCCATGATAAAAGCTCGATAAGATAGCTCCAAAACCTTCCGCGCGAAGCGTCGAAACAGCCGCCGCCAGAAAGACCACCCTGCTGAACGCGAAGACCAGCAGTAGCAAGAGCGAAAGCCTAAGCAGGTACCTGACTGCGCTCATCAGGATTTGTACAGGTTATAGTCACGAATGTACTCCCATACTTTATCCGGCAGGAAGTACTGCATGGAGTGACCCTGACGGATATGCTCCCTGATGAAAGTGGCTGAGATATCCAGCATCGGCACATTCAGTATGTGTACCGACTTTCTATCCGGGAATGGATTGTCAGCATCACCTCTACGCCCATACACATAGATGTCATGATTATTCAGGATCAGCTCGTAGTTCTTCCACTTATGCAGAGAGGCCAGGTTGTCACCCCCCATGATCAGGCTAAACTGATACGCAGGGTGTTTCTCCTTCAGGTGCGTCAGGGTATCTATGGTGTACGAGGGCTTTGGTAGTTTGAACTCAATGTCCGATGCCATGAGGCTGTCATTGCCTTCTATAGCCAGCCGTAGCAGGTGCAGCCGGTCATACTCATTCAGCAGGCTCTGTTTTTCCTTAAAGGGGTTTTGAGGCGAGACCACCATCCACACCTTGTCCAGATCAGTCGTCTCCCTGATATAGTTGGCTATGATCAGGTGGCCGGTGTGCACCGGATTGAAGGAACCGAAAAAGAGGCCTATTTTCACGCAGAGATACTTATCTGCCTCTAAATTCAATTATAATTTTCAAATTTCAACTTTATCTCCAGCCACAATGCTCATCTCCAGCCCGCAAAACCCAC
>JAFDYP010000455.1 GCA_018267355.1 Bacteroidota bacterium | reverse complement strand
GGCATACAGCAGTTGCTCGTAGAGCTTATTAGCGTCATCAAATTTCTTTGACTTAGGGTAGTCATTCAGAAACTGGCGCAGGCCCTCCATATCATTTTTGAGGGATAGCTCGTCATACCTGATCGCATCGCGTTTATCAGCAGCCTGTTCGTTCAGGGTTTCATCCTTCGAGTACTTTACAAAGTTGTCATAAGACTCAAAAGTATTCTTAGCCGCAGCTTTGGCATATGCCTGTTTGTTGATGTCATTGTATAGCTCCGTGATGGTAAAATCCCGCACGCCGTATTTCAGGTATTTTTTGGTCTGCTTGTCGTCCTCCTTTAGCGGTATGGCTGCAAAAGCCTTATTGACATAGATCGTAGCGGAGTCAAGGTTGATACTCTTATAGTCGCGCGCAGAGAAGAGCTTGGCCATCGCATAGTTGGCAGCTACATCTTTGGGGTCCTTCTCCAGTTCTTCTTTGATGCTGGCGCGCGCCTTGTCATAGTCGCCGCTATTGATATTCTTAAATGCCTTGTCGAGGTCTCCCGCGATTATGCTTTGTGCAGTCAGGAGGGATATGCAGGCTATAGAGATGATCTTTTTGCTCATGCGGTGCGGATGGTGTTTTCTTTGATGAGATGGTTTATTTGTTCGTCGCTCATGCCTGACTCGCGCAGGATAGCGATGCTATCCTCACCCAAGAGCGGTGCTTGCCAGTGGTGGTCTGTCATGCCCTCATGGCGCACAGGTGTAGCGATGGTGCTAAACGTTTTGCCTACGAGGTCAAAATCCACAAAGAGTTTTCTTTCGCGCAGGTAGGCGTCAGTAGTGAGTTCGTCCAGGTCATTGATGGCAGTGAGGCACACATCGTCTTTTTGAAAGAACGCCAGCCACTCTGTTCTCGTCTTTGTGCGGAATATATTTTGTAATTCTTTCTGAATCGAGGCTTGCACACTTTCATTACCTAATATCTGCTCCCGCCATTCAGGTCGGCCCAGTCGCTCGCATACCTTGTTCCAAAACTTTGGCTCCAGCGATCCTAGCGCTATATACTTGCCATCACCGCATTCATAGACGTTATAGTTGGCCTGTCCGCCTGAGAGTTGAAACTTGCCACGCGTATGGCCTTTACCCAGTGCCTGCTGCTCTGCAAATGGCAGCGCGAGGAATGGCAGTACGCTATCGGTCATGGCTATGTCGAGCCATTCGCCCGTTCCGGTCTTTTCCCGGCGGTAGAGGGCGGTGGTCACGGCATTCATAGCCATGTAGGAGCCGCCTGCGATATCTGCCATCTGGAAACCCGGTATCACAGGCCGTCCGCCTGCATCACCCGTCACGCCTAGTGCGCCGGAGATGGCTATATAGTTCAGGTCATGCCCCGCGGCTTGTGCCAGTGAGGAGTCCTGCCCGTAGCCGGTGATAGACACGTAGATCAGTCGGGGGTTGATCGCCTTCAGCGTTTCATAGTCCAGTCCCATATTCTTCATCACACCCGGGCGGTACTGCTCGATGAAAACATCAGCCCTGCGCACGATGTCCAGCAGCGCAGCTTTCCCCATGGGGGAGAGGAAGTTGATAGCCAGGCTGCGCTTGTTTCTATTCAGTGCGTAGTAGAAAGCAGATGTACCCGCTATCAGCGGCTCAAACGAGCGTATATAGTCCGGCGAGTCAGGGTCTTCCACCTTGATCACATCGGCACCCATATCTGCCAGCATCATAGTAGCCAGCGGACCAGGCAGCAGACGAGTGAGGTCTATGATCGTGACGCCTTCCAGCGGGCCAGTACGTTTTTGTCTGAAAGTCGACGGTCCACTGTCGACGGTCAACGAAGCGGTGGACTGTAGACCGTTGACTGTGGACGATGCGCCAGCATCAAACTTCCTGAAGCACTTTGCAAACTGCATCATCTCCATCAGGTTGCTCACCTGTACCTGGCCGCTCATGAGGGCGGTCTGCGGATTGAGTTTGCCGGTCTCGAGGTCAATATAGGTCGCGGCGTCTGTACTGATCACGCAGGTAGGCGTGCCTGTCAGGGTAGTATCCAGCCTGCAGGTGTTATTTTCTATCGTGATGGTGTATCCGAAATCCTCTGCGCCGCTGATCACAAAGTGAAAACTGCAGGTGAGGCCGTTGGCTTTCTCAGGGCGGAAGCGGGAAGGAGCGGAGTCTAGTATCTGTCTGGCGGTGATAGGCATGAGGTGTAGGTCGTATCAGGTTTTTATCTTGTCCTTGCGAGGACGCATATAGGTGATGACGAGGATTGCCGCTAGTGCAGCCAGTCCGATGATCCAGGCAGAGAGCTCTTTGAAATCTGAAAAGATCTTCATCGCGTCATATTTTTAGTAAGCCCACTTCACATACATAGCACCCCAGGTGAAGCCACCACCAAAGGTAGCCAGTATCAGGTTGTCTCCCTTCTTCAGTTGCTTCTCCCACTCCCAGAGGCAGAGCGGTATGGTGCCATTGGTCGTATTGCCGTAGCGCTGGATATTCACCATCACTTTTTCGGCAGGCAGGCCTACATATTCACGTGTGGCATCTATGATGCGCAGGTTGGCCTGATGGGGTACCAGCCAGGCCACATCATCTGCGGTCAGGTGGTTGCGCTGCATGATCTGGCCACTGACATCTGCCATATTCTTAACTGCAAATTTGAATACCGTCTTGCCCTCCTGGTAGACATAGTGCTCCCGATTGGCTACTGTTTCCGCGGTAGCAGGCTTCTGTGAGCCGCCGGCCTTTTGATGCAGGTAGTGACGGCCAGCGCCGTCTATGCGCAGCACGGAGTCCAGTATGCCGAGGCCCTCGGTATTGGGCTCCAGCAGTACACAGCCAGCCCCATCGCCAAAGATCACGCAGGTATTGCGGTCCGTATAGTCTATGATGGAGGACATCTTGTCTGCACCTACT
>JAFDYP010000454.1 GCA_018267355.1 Bacteroidota bacterium | reverse complement strand
TCATATTTCTTGTATGTCTCTTTGAAATCAAAGCGCAGCAGGTCTATCATAGGCAGGCTGAAAGGACTCACGAATGTCTGCCATGAGAAGACACCATAGCGCCGCATATCCAGGATATTCATCACCGGCACGCGGCTCAGGTCTTTGAAGCCTTGCTTCTTGTCTTTGTCAAAGAGAACTATGTAGTCGTCTATCGGTATGAGGTGCTTGTCTGCACCTAGCTTTTTGAGAAAGCTGCGCAGATTGAAGTACTGACGAAAGAAGCCGTGAAAGCCATGCTCTGCGCGCAGTGTCTCGCCGTGGCTTTCAAACTGCCAGCTACCTACCTTGCCACCGAGAAAGTCCTCCTTCTCATACAGGTGTACATCAAAGCCGCGCTCTGACAGATTGCACGCAGTGCTGATGCCGGCTATGCCCGCGCCTATGACTGCCACACGCTTGCGGGCGGTAGCTGTATAGGGCAGTGCGGGGTCAGAATAGCTGAGTGGCTGGCGGTAGTGGTGCAGCTTCTTTCTGATCAGGTCTTGTAGCATCAGTGCGTATGTTTTTATTCCACAGGCGGGTAAACTCAAAGGTAAGCTCATCCGGGCGAATAAGCATATCGTTGAGCTGGCGGCGGTCGTGCCAGTATTTATTGCTCTCCAGAAAGGCGATATCCTCCTCTACGATCTGCATACTCTTGCGCAGCATAAACCACCTGGCAAACCACGGATTGTACCGGAAGATACGATGCCAGGTGGTGATCTGTATCATCATGACGTGCTCCTCGTCTACCTGGTAGAAGTGCTCATAGATGACCATGCGGCGCGAAGGCATATGCAGGTGCTCCGGAAAGCGGAGGTCCAGCATACTGCTATGCGGACACCAGAAGCCAAAGTGCGCCTCCACCTTATCCTGAAAGCCGAAGTAGAACTTCTCAAAGATGCTGCCCTCGTTATCTCGCATATACCAGCCGTGCAGGGACCTGTCAGTAATATTAAGGTGGTAGTCCGGTTTCTCGTTGTGAAGGTTGCCCATCAGGGTCTTGATGCTCTTGCGGTGCACATGGTTGATATGATGCGAGTCGAATAGGCTCTCTGCCACTAGCTTTATATTCGCTTTGATCACATGATAGTTGTACACGATCGGCCACTCGTCCAACTCTTTGAATGGAGGGATCTCCTCAAACTCTGCCAGCAGCGGATCTCCTACGAAGACCCATACGCATTTATGTTGGGCCTTCACCGGATACTGCCTGACACAGGCCGCACGGGGAATTTTCTCATCAGGCCCCAGAGAGGGTATCAGCCCGCAGCGTCCATCTGCGCCAAACTCCCAGCCGTGGTAGCCGCACTTCATGCGCTCCCCCTTCACATAGCCTAGTGATAGCTGTACGTTGCGATGGCAGCAGCGGTTCTCCAGTGCTGCTACTTGGCCGGAGGCAGTGCGGTAGATGAGGATATCCTCGCCGCATATTATACGGCTCATGTGCCCTCCGGGCTGCAGCTCCTCTGCAAAACACGCGAGGTACCAGTGGTTTTTGATCAGGTGCATGGTAGTTAAGTCTGAAACAACCATGCCGTGTTGTTTGTTCGGCTTCTGCTCATACACACATTTGTAAATCATAAGCCCCCGCACGGTGGCGGGGGCTCCGGTGTCTGGGTGACTGGACTTGAACCAGCGACCTCTTGCACCCCATGCAAGTGCGCTACCAGACTGCGCTACACCCAGGTAGGAGAGGGCAGCCCTCTCCTACCCGGTGCTGCATGTAGAGGTGTGTACCATCCAGACACCGCAAATATATCAATCCGTGCTTATCAAAAAAGGACCAGTATCATGATCCTTTTGCCGTCTTAATTAACGTTATCAAAACCAAAACTCCCGTTTTACGTTAGTATATTTGTATATACTTTAAGTAAACCACTGGGAGGTAATAATGGAACGGGAAGTAGTCTCTATCAAGCGGAAGGCAGTTAAGATCAACCTGGAAAACTCTATCTACGGCACCTTTGCCGAGATCGGTGCGGGTCAGGAGGTGGCGCGGACATTCTTTCAGGTAGGTGGCGCCTCGGGCACCATCGCCAAGACGATGTCTGCCTATGACATGACCTTCTCGGACTCTATCTATGGTGAGGAGGGCTCCGGACGCTATGTGAGCGAGAGCCGTGTGAAGCGTATGCTGGCCCATGAGTATGAGCTGGTGGAGAACCGCCTCACAGATGACAAGTACGTGCACCGCCGTTTCTTTGCCTTTGCCGATACGTGTACTACTATCAACTATCACCGCAATAACGATCCGCACTGCTGGATGGGGCTGCGCTTTCAGCTGGTACCTCAAGGTCCCGTGAACGAAGTTATCATGCACGTGCGGCTGAAGGAGAACGACGCGCTGCTGCAGCAGCGCACCATAGGCGGCCTGGGTGTCAACCTGATCTATGCCTGCTACTGGTATGCGCAGGATATGGACGCTTTTGTAGGCTCTCTGATGGATAACCTCACTACGGATCAGGCAGAGATAGACATGCTGCGTCTCACAGGCGCTGACTTTGCCTCGGTAGACAATCGCCTGCTGGCGCTGATGCTGGTGAAGAAAGCCTTTACCAGCGGTACGATCTTTGGCCCGGACAAGGAGGTTTATCAACCAAAGGACATCCTCTACAAACGCAACATCCTGTGTCTGCGCGGCCGCTTCCGCCCGGTGACCAAGGTAAGCGAGGATATGTTCAATGCCGGCGTGCAAACCTTCAAAGAGTGTTTCCCCGACTGTCAGAATGATCAGCTACTCGCCCTCAGCGAGCTCACGATCAATAACCTCGAGGCCAATGCCGGCTTTGATGACAAAGACTTTCTGGACCGTACAGATGTGCTCTGCAGCCTGGGCCACACCGTGATGATATCTAACTGCCAGAAGCACGATACCCTGCTGGCATACCTGCGCCGCTGCAGGCCCAAGAATATCGGCGTGGTGATAGGTGTGATGAACCTCATGGAGCTGCTCAACGAGGACCACTACGCTGATCCGCAAAGTGAAATACTGCATTACTTTGGTGAGATATTCCAGCGCAATACAAAGATGCTGGTCTACCCATACCAGCCTACTGCAGATGCCCCTCTCATCACACTGGAGAACTACCCGATATCGGAGTCTCTCACACATCTTTTTGCCTATCTGAAGGCCTGCCACTTCCTCATAGATGTGAAGGGATACGACCCTGCCCTGCTGCAGATCTTCTCCAATAATGTGATCCAGATGATCAAGAGTGGCGAAGAAGGCTGGGAGCAGTATGTACCGGATTTTGTAGCGGAGTACATCAAGGCGCGCTGCCTCTTTGACTATCCGTGTGAGGTGAAGCATTGATCACCTCTCCCTAAATCGCATTTCTAAAAAAATCACAACAGGGTGATTGTGTAGCCGTGTATTT
>JAFDYP010000453.1 GCA_018267355.1 Bacteroidota bacterium | reverse complement strand
TGTCTGCACTATTGCCGGTAAAGGGGCCTAGTCCAAACTGCTGCACAGGTATGCGCATACCTATGGCCTGTACGCCGGAGGCATTGATCTCAAAATACTGGTCAAAGTAAAAACCTACCGCAGGAGTGAGTCCCTTGATATAGTTTGTCCTTTTGAATTGAGCCGTAGGGAAATCAGGATCACCGGAGACAGCCACATAATTGTATGAAGCCGGAGTGCCGCCGGAGACAGCGGTATAGTCCCACGTAGCATTGGCACTGAATGCGGGAGCGGAACCTACCTGGCTGGTCACATCGTTCAGGTAAAAGGTATCTGTAGGAATCAGCACATTGCTCTGCGTGAGCGTCAGGGCGCTCTGGCCATAGCTGTGTGAAACAAGCATAGCCAGCAGCAGTGGAGTAAAGATCTTTTTCATGATGTTTGGATTTGAGTTAAAGAAATGATTGAATAGCCTAAAGTGCTTTTGACCATACGAACGTACACACCATTTATCTATCATCAGTACTCAATAACCACTCAAAAAAGAAACAACCCACTGATTTAAAATGCATTAAAGGCTATGAAAAAAGTCATGGCCCGCGCTTGCATGTATCTGATCCCGATGGACCGGCGTCAAAAAGTTTGAAATGAATACGGATGATGGAAACACGCACCGCATTTTTATTTGAAATTTCTGATCTAAAAGTTAGCTTGCACCATCAGCTAAAACAAACGACCGTTTAGCATAACCCATTGATAGCGTGGCTTCATTCGCATTTATTTTTACATTTCTTTACAATTTTCAAAATTGCTTTGCGTCTACTATAGCGATTGATCGATCATTCATATTTATCACAGATCAAACGCAACCCAATCATGCCTCCGTAACTCCAACATCTGACCACTACCCTCGCGGCAGATCGTACCACTTAGAAACTACAGAAAACAAATTTTTCCTAACCCATTCAATTCATTCATTACTATGAACAACATGACTATTGCGCTGATCGTATTAGGATCAGTGCTGGTGATCAGCATCGTATTTTACCAGCTGATCCTGAAAGTATTTTTTGGTGTCCTGATCATCCCTGAAGATAAGATCGGCCTCGTGACAGTGAAGTTTGTCCTCTTCGGAGAGCACAAGCAGCTACCGGAGGGCCGCATCATCGCTACCAAAGGCGAAGCGGGCTTTCAGGCACAGACACTCGCTCCCGGTATCTACACAGGCTACTGGATCTGGCAGTATGATGTAGAGCTGCAGCCACTCACTGTGATACCTAACGGTAAGATAGCCCTCCTGCTGGCCCGTGATGGCCGCGAGATGCCTACAGGCCAGATACTGGCCCGCAAGGTGGAGTGTGACTCCTATCAGGATGCAGAGAAGTTTCTGAACAATGGTGGCTACAAGGGCCGACAGGCTACCGTGCTACAGGCCGGTAGCTACAGGATCAATACCTTCCTCTTTGAGGTGCTGATCACAGACCTCACCATCATACATGACAATATGGTGGGTATCGTGACTACACTAGACGGTGCACAGATCGAGCCCGGCCAGATAGCAGGCAAGGTCATCCCTGCACACAATAACTTCCAGGATGCGGATGCATTTCTCACCGCCGGGGGCAACCGTGGTCTGCAGGAGCAGGTGATCCTCTCCGGTAGCTATGCACTGAACCCATGGTTTGCCAAGATAGAGGAAGTGCGAATGACTGAGATACCTATCGGCTATGTGGGCGTCATCATCTCTTATGTAGGTGAAGAAGGCCAGGACCTGAGCGGTGTAGAGTTCAAGCATGGCAATATAGTGGCAAGGGGCTACAAGGGTGTATGGGCCGATCCGCTCGGCCCAGGCAAATACCCTATCAACCCATTCATCATGCGTACAGAGCTAGTACCTACTACCAACCTTGTGCTGAACTGGGCCAGCGCACGGACCGAGTCACATCAGCTGGATAAGAACCTGTCTACCATAACAGTGAGGTCTAAGGACGGCTTCCCGTTCAATCTCGATGTGTCGCAGATCATTCACATACCAAACACGCAGGCGCCTAAGGTGATAGCCCGCTTTGGCAACATGAATAACCTCGTGTCGCAGGTATTGGAACCAACGATAGGCAACTACTTCCGCAACTCGGCACAGGACAGTGATGTGATAGCCTTCCTCGGTACGCGCAAGGAGCGCCAGGAATCAGCCAAGATGCACATCGGTGCCGTGCTGGAGCAGTATAATGTGTTTGGTGTAGATACGCTGATAGGCGATATCGTACCTCCTGAGAGCCTGATGAAGACCCTCACAGACCGTAAGATAGCTGAGGAGCAAAAGGTGACCTACGAAACCCAAAGGCTCGCACAGGAGACACGCCAGGCACTGGAGAAAGAAACAGCCATAGCTGATATCCAGAAGGACATCGTAAAGGCAGATCAGGGCGTAGTGATAGCGAAGCGCATAGCAGACGCTGCTGTAGAGAAGGCTACCGGCGAGGCAAACTCTGTACGCCTGCAGTCAAACGCAGAGAGCGACAAGATGAAGATCATAGCTCAGGCAGAGGCACAACGTACCAAGATGCTGGCCGAGGCCAACTCAGAACAAGTGCGCCTCATGGCAAATGCTGAAGCTGAGAAGATAGCCAAGACCGGTAGCGCTGAGGCTGAGAAGATACTCGCCATCGGTAAGTCTAACGCAGAATCCTACAAGCTGTCAGTAGAAGCAATGGGTGGCAATAACTTCACCCAGCTGAAAGTGACAGAAGCCATCGGCGCCAATAAGATCAAGGTGATCCCAGACGTGCTCATAGCCGGCAGTGGTGACAGTGCCAACGGATCCATCAGCGGCCTGCTAGGTATGGAGCTGATGAAGCAGATAGCAGAGCGCAAAACGGCTGAAACTGCTACTGAGAAATAATAACCTTACTGCGAGTATATCATGCGCAGCATTCAAATGAGTGCTGCGCTTTTTATTTAAGCTATCACTCTACTCAATGATCCTTGGGTCATCATTTATGGTTTCCTCTTCATCCTTCTCGTATCCTTCCTCCGCTATCAATTTGATAGGCATACAAAAAGCGGCGGCGGCCGTCCAGTTGACCAGTGCTGCCAGGATCAGCAAGCACGTGATCTGAATCAAAGTCGGCAATGCAGCAGATGCAATGGAGAATAGGAATATTTGGATAAATCCTATTATGTACTTCTCAAAATAATCCGATATGGTCGCCGAGAGTACATTGATCACAAAAGCAATAACCAGTGCGCTCCATATGCCGTTTCT